>CAYLJQ010000269.1:0-8842 GCA_964383955.1 uncultured Heliomicrobium sp.
GCACGTCCGGTGGTGTGGGAGGACGGGAGCCGTGAGGCTCCCTCCTACCCGATTCGGAAAATCAGGGAAACAACAAATGGGCGTTGGCAGGTTTTGTTATTGCTGTCTGTAGGTTGTGGCTTCTTGTCTTGCCTTCGCGCGCCATAGACGAGCCGTGTGATCGCTGCTGGACGAAGCCAGCGTTTGGCCGTCGGGCGAAAACGCGACGCCCGTGACAAGGGATTGATGGCCTTTCATCGTCAGAAGCTCCTGGCGGGTGGCGAAATCCCACAGCTTGATTGTGCCGTCTTTGCTGGCGCTTGCCAGCCGTTTGCCGTCGGGTGAAAAGCTGACCGACTGCACCGAATCGGAATGGGCTTCCAGCCGGGCGATTTCGCGGCCGTTGGCCACGTCCCACAATCGTATGCTGCGATCATTGCCTCCCGAAACCACAGTTCCGCCGTCGGGCGAAAACGCCAGCGCCCAAACGTCGGCTTGATGGCCTTGGAGGGTGACGGTTTCCTGGCCGGTCTCCAGGTCCCACAACTTCACCATTCGATCTGAACTGCTGGATGCCAGGAATTTGCCATCAGGCGAAAAAGCGACAGTGATAATTCTTGCGCCGTGTCCGACGAAAAGGGAAAGTAGTTTCCCCGTACTGGCATCCCATACTCTGGCACCAAAAGTCGGACAATCCGTTGTCCGGGCCTCATCCGCTCCTCCGGTCGCCAGCTTCCGGCCATCGGGCGAAAAAGCGACAGAGATTGTTTGGAAATAGTTGGCGTAAATATTCAGTAATGGTTGCTGGCTGCGGACATCCCACACAATAACCCAGCCGTTTCGACTGGCGGTGGCCAGCCGTTCACCGTCCGGCGAATATGCGACGGATTGTACATAGTCTGTATGCCCCCGAAGCGTTTTCAGTTCTCGCCCGGTTTGGGTGTCCCAGAGCTTGACCGTTTTGTCATCGCTGGGTGACGCCACCACGGTTCCGTCCGGGGAAAAAGCGATGGAGTTGATTTCATCAGTGTGGCCTTTCAGGTCTGTGAAAGGCGCGGAACCGGCGACCATATCCCACAACTTTACCGTATGGTCGTCGCTGGCTGTGGCCAGGCTGTTTCCATCCGGTGAAAACGCCAGGGAGAAGATTTTTCCGCCGTGCCCGCGAATTGCGCCTCTTTCCTGCTGCGTCGCCACGTCCCATAACTTCACCATCCGGTCGTCGCCCCCGGAAACCAATGTTTCGCCATTCGGCGAAAATGCGACCGACCGCAAACCGGCTGTGTGCCCTTTCAATGAAGCAATTTGGCTCCAGGTCGTCGTGTTCCACAATCTGACCGTTTGATCGTCGCCAACGCTGGCCAACAGTTTCCCGTCGGGTGAATATGCAACGGAAAAAATTCGTTCAATATGTCCCTTCAGAACCGCTACCGCGCGAGATGGAGTTGGCTGAATATCGTCATTGCGACACCCGGATCGTTTCCAGGACGATCTCAGAATCCCGTTTTCCATAATCATCGGCCACCAACTTCTTTCGCACCTGAGAGTGATTCCCGGCAGATAGTTCACCGGAACATTCCAGACCTTCACCAGAGAATCGTCGCTTCCCGAAACAATGAATCGGCTGTCAGGGGAAAAGGCCAACCCGCTGATCCCGCGCGAATGCCCTGTAAGAGGCACCAGGGCGGAATCGGCAAGATTGAACATACTCACGGAGGGAGCGTGACTAGTCGCTGCCAACCATTTGCCATCGGGAGAAAACTTTAGATTCAAGATGGCGTCGTCGTCCCCTTTCATTTTTACCAACTGCCTGCTGCTTAGCACATCCCACAGAATGATCAGATTATCGTCAGAACCTGTAGCCAGCGTTTTTCCATCGGGCGAAAAAGCGACTGCATGAATTCGCGTTTTATGTTCCTGCAACGTGGCAAGCAACCGGCCGGTCGCAGATTCCCACAGACGGCCCGTGCCATTTTCATCGCCTGTCGCCAGTTTCAAACCGTCCGGCGAATAAGCCACGGTGTGAATTTCGTTGGGATGCGGCAGCGTGTAGCGCAGGTTTTGCCGGTAAAGATTTCTCAGGTAATGCCATTCAAACCCGCGCAGGTCTTCTTCGCCGTCTTGCGGAACGTTGCTTTCCACCAGTTGTTCCGTGCGCGCGACATTGGCCGCGTCCCAGGCTTGCCCAGCCAGATTCATCTGCGCGGCGTACAGCAACCGGCGATTCAATCGCGCTTGTTCGGTCGCGCGCCGAGCCTGCCAGCTTGTGCCGATGATTCCCGCCAATAGTATCAACAGGATCGCCGCCCCCGCCGCGACCGCCAGCTTGTTACGGCGAACAAACTTGCCCGCCAAATACTTAAACGTGAGAGTTTGGGCCAGGATCGGTTGGCCGGTCAGGGTTCGCCGAATGTCTTCCTGCAACTGCTCAACGCTGCGATACCGGTGCTGGGGTTCTTTTTGCAAAGCCGTCAGCAGAATGCCGTCCACGTCTCCGCGCAACCTGGAAGAATCTGCGCGGCGGCTGGGAAGGATGGGTTCCTGTTCGCAAATCACGCGAATCAGTTCCGGCAACGAACGATCCTTGAAATCGTAAGGCGGTTGACAGGTCAGCAGTTCGTACAGCACAACTCCCAAACTATAAACGTCGCTGGCCGTGCTGACCTGGTCGCCGCGCAATTGTTCGGGGCTGGCGTATTCGGGCGTCATCATCAACGCGCTGGTTGTCGGTTGCGCCGTAACGCCATGACGAGTCGGGTCAAGCAATTTGGCGATGCCGAAATCCAGCAGCTTCACCGTGCCGTCTTCTGTCACCAGAATGTTGCCGGGTTTCAGGTCGCGGTGGATGACCAGATTTTGATGCGCGTATTGCACCGCCGAACAGACTTGTTGAAACAGTGTCAGCCGCTCATGGATCGTCAGTTGACGCGCGCGGCAAAACTCTGTAATCGGTTTGCCCGTGACGAATTCCATGACGAAGTAAGGCCGTCCGTCTTCGGTGGTTCCGCCGTCGTACAGTTGCGCAATGTTGGGATGGTGCAGGTTGGCCAGAATTTGCCGTTCGCGCCGAAAGCGGCGAATGATTTCCGCCTGGTTCACGCCCGGCCAAAGCAGTTTGATGGCGACTTGCTGGCGATATTGCTGGTCTGTGCGTTCGGCCAGACAAACGATGCCCATGCCGCCGCGCCCGAGTTCGCGCAGAATCTGGTACGGCCCGACGCGGTTTCCCGCCAACGATTGCGCGAGCGTGACATCAAACACCGCCGCGACAGCTTCGATGGGCGCTGCTTCCAAAAAATCATCCGAGCCTTCGCCCGCCGCCAGCAACTGCTCGATTTCGCGGCGCAGCGCCAGATCGCCATTGCACGATTGTTCCAGAAATGCCGCGCGCTGGTTGTCGGGAAATTCCAGCACGGCTTCCAGCAGTTGATCTATCTGTTGCCATCGAGTCGGGGTCATTGGCTTGGCCTCCGGTAGTAAGAATCTTCGCCCACGAAGCCACACGAAGGAGCACGAAGAGAAAACAGGATTCAAGATTGGCTTCAGAATTTGCAGGATGACTTGTTGGTTCACGGTCACTACGGTTCTGAAAATCCTGCCCGTACTGCCAAAAACCTTCGTGTCCTCTTCGTGTGTCTTCGTGGAAAAAGGTCTTTGCTTATGACGTCAATAGTTCCTTGTACAGCCACAGTTTTGCCCTGGCCCATTCGCGTTTGACGGTGATGGCGGCGATTCCCAGCACTTCGGCGACCTCTTCCACGGTCAAGCCGCCAAAATACCGAAGCTCAACGATCCGGCTTTTTTGTTTATCGAACCTCGCCAGCCTGTCAAGCGCGTCATCCAAGGCCAGCAATTCGGCGGAACGATCCGGCGCAACCAGCGCCACCTTATCCAGCGACAGCCGCAACGCTCCGCCGCCGTGTTTTACGTGATGGCGCGAACGCGCGTGATCCACCAGCAGGTGGCGCATGACCTGTGAAGCCACGGCAAAAAAATGCGCGCGATCTTGCCATTCCACCTGTTGTTGGCCGATCAACCGTAAATACGCTTCGTTGACCAGTTCCGTTGTTTGCCATGTGTGGCCTTGGCGCTCACGGCTCATCAAGCGTTTGGCCAGCCGGTGCAATTCTTCCTGCACCAGCGGCAGCAATTGATCGAAGGCGGTTTGGTCGCCCGCTCGCCAGGCTTGCAGCAATTGCGTGACCGACGTTGTGGAAGCTTCAGACATTCGTGTGTGTTTCCCAAAAACGATGCAGATGGATTTTGTGAGGGGAGTTTAGCAACAGTCCCGCCATCTTTCCTACCTGCTGCGCTGACAATCCAAAAAAAAAATGGCTGGGGGTGAGACGGCGTCTGCTGTTTTATCGCTATACCGATTGCAGGCTAATGAACTTGCCAGCCAAACAAATGAGCGGAACGGATTTTTCGATTTTGGAACGTGTGTAAAAAAAAGCGAGTGAGCATCCGTGATGTTTCCTTCATTGGCGACATCCGTAGATGAAGCGGGATTGCGGTGAGGTTCACCGCAAATGACGGCCTAATAGGCAAAGTTATGTGGAAACGCGTTTTGAATCGGTTGGGAACAGCGTGTGTGGCATTACTTGGTGCAAGACGGCTTGAACAATGCAACCTTACAGGAACGGCGATCAAGGAGATCATCATGAAACGAATTGCGTCCTCGGCTAAGCTCAGATTTCCATTGTTGCTTTTGGCCCTTACCGGTCTGGTGGTTCTGACGCTGTTGTGGAAAGGCGTCTTGCCCGTGGGAGCCATACTGGTTCGCGGCAAAAACGCCGCGTTTGTTCCCTCCAAGCCGGTTGTCAATGTGCATGTGGCCGGAGCGGAAATCCCGAATATGGCGTTGATTGGCGACGAGTTTTGCTACACGGCGCGCATTACCAACTCCGGCGACACAGGGCCGGGGTTTGTACCGTACCTGCGCTTGATTACACCCAATGGCGTCACTCTGACCAGCGCTACGTTGCTGAATGTGGGAGGCAACGGAATTGGGAATGAACAATCCACCTTTTCACTGACAACGCCTTTGCCTGTGCCGCTACCTGGGCAAGACCCGCTATTGCCCCCTGGAAACATTGTGCAGGGAACCGGTCAGCTTTGGATTATTCAGCCGCCAATCGGTTCCGTCGTTAGCGGGCAATCGGCGATTGATGTTCGGATTTGCCTGAAAGTGACGGACGTAGCTTTGGTCAACCAACAGCTTCAAATTAAGCACCAGCCGGTTTATCTGTACGGCACGGGAACGCTTGCCACCGACAACCAGAATTTTGTCTTGGGCGACGAAGTCTTCGATCAGGTTATGCCTGTGGTCGTTAAATTCAGGAAAGTCGTGCTGAACGCGCCAGTAAACGACACGACCGGTCAGGCTCCGTTTGAATTTTTGACGGGCGAATGTAACCCAGTAACTTTTCAACTTGTAGCGGATATTGCGACAACCGTTACCTTGAACAATCTTGTTTTCAACGACCTTTTTCCCACGGTCAACGGCGCGGTGGGCTTGGAATTGACGAAGAACCTGAGCAAGCAGGTTAAGATCATCACGCCGGGTGGCTCGAAGGAGGTCACCGCCAATCTTGCGGGCAATGTGCTCAGTGTCAGCGAGCCATCGGCCAGCGGAGTGTTGGTCTCGAATGTGGCGTCGGATCAAGACGTAATTGTCGAGTTTCAGGCCAACGTTCCCAAAGCTTTCTTCAACAACGCTTCGAACACCGCCAATTGCCCGCTTCAGAACCTGACCAATACCGCCACTTTTGATGCTCAATACAACGGCCTGTCAATTTCGCAGTTAAACTCCAGCCTGAGTTTTACAGTCAAAGTCGCATCCTTGCAGAAAACTGCTTCGCCCGCTGTGGCTGCGCCGGGAGACACCATCAATTTCGCACTAAAGATCATCGTTTCAGAGAGTGACACTCTCGAGGTGATAGATATTGATGACGTTTTGCCGGATGGCCTGACGTATGTGAGCAACAGCGTGAAGTTGATGATTAACGGCAATGATGTCTCCAACCTTCTAACTGTGAGCTACGTTGGAAAGACACTCAAAATCCACATTCAAAACGGCACTAGTATCACTCCAATTTTTGGCGCCTGCGTCTTGAATGAGATCACATACCAAGCTGTCGTGGATCAGAATTACCCCAACGGTGGTGCGCCTGTGCTTGCAGGCGACAAGCTCTTGAATGTGGCTTCAATGGGCTACGGAAGATTCACCAACGAGCATAAGCAGTGCTATCCGATAAATGGATACACTGAGAAGGCTGCCAGCCAAGTGGTCATCCGGCCAGTCAACGAAGTCACCAAATCCATTATCAACAATCCGCTGCCCGCCCAGTTCCTCCCCGGTGACAAGGTGAAGTTTAGTTTGAAAATGTGTCTCCCTTCAGGTGATGCCAAAGGCATCACGTTCAAGGATTACCTGCCAGCGCCAATCTTTGACTTGTCGTCAGTAGCAGTGACAAATTTCATCAAAACGCCTTCGAGCGTGAATGCGACGCTCGATCCACCTCTGCCGAATCCGCAGGACAACTCGGTGATGTTCACCATTTCGCCTGATCCGTTTGTCACCAATCCGACGACGCCGACCTGTTTCGAGATTCAGTTCGAAGTGACCGTCGCCAGTGTGGCGTTGCCATCCACACTGTCCGTCACCAATTACCTAACGGCTAAAACCGTTAACAGCAGCGGCGTCGAAGATTCACATACTGTCGGGGTCGTGCTGACGGTGGGGCAGGGAAATCCGAACCTGACCATCACCAAGAGCATTTGCAACACACCGTCCAGTCTGGACGCCGGAGACAAGGTGACGTTCTGCATCACGGTCAAAAACGAAAGCGCAGCGACAGCCTACAACGCAAAGGCGACAGACATCGTTCCGACGGGGATGACATACGTCAGCAATTCATTGGTTCAAGTGGGTACCACGCCTCAACTCACGCTCAACGCTCAGAACCCTTCAACGACAGGGCTGACGGCGACTGCCAGCACGCTGAATGCGGGCCAGAGCTTCAGCATCGAGTTCGCGGCGACGTTGGGCAACGATGTCGAGCCGTGCAAGACCTACACCAACGAAGCGGATGTCAGTTGGACGGCCAGCAGCAACTCCACCACCATTCTTACCGGTGATTCGGCCACTGTCACCGTCACCATCGCCAAGCCGACCATCACCAAGACAATTAAAGAACCGAATCCCCAGAACCACACCATTCCGCCGGATGTGGCAATCGGCGAAGAGATCGTTTATGAAGTCAAAGTTTGTTTGCCGGAAGGTAAGACGCCTTCGGTCACGGTTGTGGACGCGCTGCCGCCCAACGTGCAATGCGTCAAAGTGACGCCGGGTGGCTTGTTCAGCGGCAACCTGAGTTGTCCTGGCCCGTGGACGTTCACCAACATTTCAGTTCCCGGCGACAACAACACCACCAACAACTGCGGCACGGTGGAAATCAGGACCATCGTCAAAGACATCCCCACCATCATCGGTGGCATACCCGCCAACATCGGTTGCGCGCAAAACCAGACGCAATTCGAAAACAAAGCAAGCGCGAAAGTAGGGCAATGTGACACGATCGAATCGCTTCCCGTGCGTTCGCGGATAGTTGAGCCGAAGCTGAACATCAAAAAAGAATTCATCCCTGCAACGGCCAAGCCGGGCGATATGGTGAATATCAAACTGACTCTTTCCAACAACGGGACCAGTTCCTGCACGCCAACCTCATCAGCCTTCGACGTGATTTTGCAGGACAAGCTGGCGTCCAATTTTACCAACGTTACGGCGGTTACGACGCCCGCCGGGTTTACCTACGGCTACAACTCAGGCGCCAACCAGGTGACCTACACCAGCGGCAAAGACGTCGAGGTCAAGGCGCAAGCCGTGTTGGAATTCACCTTCAAGGCAACGGTGCAGAAGCCCTGCGGAATGGTTCCGAACACGGCAACCATCGCGCAGGCCACCACGATGGGCGGTCCAATGCCAGTTGATGGCGAACGTACCATTACTTCCGCAATCAGCACAGTTTCGTCTATGACGAGCACGGCGACACTGGAGATCAAAGGCGGTTCGTGCGGATGCGCCGACCTACCACAAATTACCAACAACCTGCTGCCTAATCTGATCGGATGGTGGCCGCTGGATGAACCGAACGGCACATCCGGGGTCATGGTTAAAGACATCGCAAAAAACTATCACGGCAAACCACAACCCAGCGGCACTGTCGGTTCCGGTGGCAGCCCATCATCCGTAAGCAGCGGATATGTCGCTACCAGTTTCGGTTTCTCATCAACCAGTTATGTGGAAGTTCAAAAGAACTCCGATCTGGATATTGGAACCAACGATCTGACAATTGACGCCTGGGTTTTTACGGATGGCTTCGTTCCAACAACAGGTCAGACGATCGTCAACAAACTGGATTTAACCGGCGGGCTTGGGCGAGGTTATTCACTCTCAATAAATGGAACAGGAAAACTGGTCTTCATGATCGGCGGGGCTGGCAGCGGCCTGGTCAGCTACACAAGCAGCCAAACGCTTTCGGCGACTGGATGGAAGTTTGTCGCGGTGACTGTTAAGCGAAATCCGGGCGAGGTCAAATTCTACGTTGATAACACCGTCAGCACGTTTACTTCTCCCGCAGTCCCGACAGGCAGTGTTACGAACACGAAGAATTTTAGAATCGGCGGCGGCAATGCTCTTCGCCTGGACGAAGTGGAAATCTTCAATGTCGCGCTGCCGCAAAGCAGCCTGGACCTGATCCGCGGGGCGCAGACAAATGGCAAATGCAAGGATAATACCTGCCTGACCAACCCCATCAAGATTCTGACGACGACCTTGCCGCCTGGAAAGAAGGGGCAGCCT
>CAYLJQ010000270.1:0-8830 GCA_964383955.1 uncultured Heliomicrobium sp.
AACGGTTGTTCGGGTTTTTCGACGTCACGATTTACGAACCCAAACCGGTTGCCTGTCACACACACTGGAATTACGTCTGCGGCACCGAAGTCACGCTGGTTACCAGGCACGCGCTGGCCAGAACCTGTCCGCCGTGTCCGCCGATTATTGCTCCGAACAATTGGGTTTTGGTGATGGCCATTGGCAATCATCCGCTCAGCCGGATTCGCGGCACGGGGCAAACTTTGCAGGGAACAACCAACGCCACAAACATCGGCCTGACCGATGGGGAAGCGCCGTTCGGCGGATTGCTGCGCCTCAGAATTGAATTCGACAACAGCCTGCGCGACGACCTGGACGTGAAGTTTTACCGGGTTTCGTGGCGCAAAGGCACATCGGGAGCCTTCACTCCGCTGACGGATGAATGCCATCGCCATTACACGCACGAAGTCGGTGGCGATCTGATTTTGGAAGTTTTGCCACTGGGGCCGCAGGTCGCTGGCGCTACGGCTAATCTGTTTGAGATTCCTCCGGCGCTGGCACCGGTTGGGCAATATAGTTTCCCAGACCTGCGCGAAGACCTGACCAACGCCAAATTCCCAACCAACACCTTTGCGCCGCCAGACGAAGCTGGCAAGTATCAGCTCAAAGTTGATCTGTTCGACAGCGCTGGCGCGCTGGTCAACGTCGTGGCCAAAGGCATCAAATATCGCGTGCCGACTTCGACTGATTTGTCCGGAACCATCTTTACCGAAGACGCCGCCGCGCTGGGGTTGGTGCAGGACGATGACGGCGATGGGCTGAACAGCTTCATCATGACGCTGCACATTGATAATAACGTTTGCGATGCCAGCATCGCCGCGCCGCTACTGAACGGCAGCGTAGCCGCCGACGATTGCGGTGTGTTGAACTACCTGGACAGCGATACCGTGACGATGTTGTACACGGCTTCGCATCCAAACGGGTTTGCAACTTACAGCTTTGCTGTTGTCCGCGGAGTCAGTCCCATTGTTGCCAGCGCCAGTGGCAATGCCAACACGGGCGCTCCGTTTTCCATCACCGACTCAGTCAACAATCTGCGCAGCCCGGATTGTCCTGTGGCAGGGTTCTCAGAAAACCTGTATGTCGCAGCCATGGCCACCAATGGCTGGGAACGGCTGAGCGGATATGACGATTCGGCTGTTCGGGCTTTCGTGCTCGCGCCTCAGTCCTGATCGTCCCCTAACAGCGCGAACGTGCGCAGCGGGTGATCGCCTGCCTGCGCACGTCCGGCAATTTATTCATTCGTAAACGTCAACATAACAATTCACAGAATTGAAAGGAGTACTTCGCTATGCATGACAATGATAAACATGACGCTCAACAGATGATCCCTTGCTGCCCACCGCTCGAACCGGATCGGGTTTGCGACGTGCTGGATTTTCATTATCGCCAGATTCACAACACGACGGTGCCAGCGGGCGACCGCAGGCAAAATGTTCAGGTAGAAGTCATCATTCACGCTCGCCTGGAACGTTGTCCGGGGCCGTTGCTGCTGGGTGATGTGGTTTATACAACCACGCTGCTGCCAGGCGAAAAGGTCAAACTGTTCACCACAGACCGGCGTACGCGTTTCACTTTCGACAGCGCGTCGAAGGTCAGTTACCGCAATGAACAGACTTCGGAAGAACGCTCGTACATGGCCAGCATGAGCGATTTTATGTCGGATGTTTCATCGCGCGATTCGGTGCGCGCTTCCAATAAATCGAAAGGTTCTGCGCAGGGCCACGCCGAAACCAGCGGCGCTATCGAAAGCTTTTTCGCGGGGCCGTCGGTTGACGTCAGCGGATCGTACAGCGCTGAATCCAGCAGCGATTTTTTGCGCGAACTTTCTTCGCATGCGCAGTCATCGCATCGGCGTTCGGAAATCGCGGTTCGCGCTTCGAATTCAGTCTCGGTCGGTGAAGTCCAAAGCCGCACGCACACCGAAACCGAATCGCAGGATCATTTCGAATCCGCTTCGCGCGAATTCGCCAATCCGAATCGCTGTCACGCAGTGACGTTTTTCTTCTATCAGATCAACAAACTGCAAACGGTGAAATTCACCATCGAATCCATCGAACGCAGAGTCATTGATCCGGCAGCCGACACCAAAGTCACCAACAATTCGTTTGCTTCACGCGGCGGTGTCAGCGCGATTCCAAATGCAGTGTTGGCGACCGCCAAAGATCGTCTGGAAGTCGAAGCCATCGGGCGCAACAGTGTCCTGGCGAATCAGCGCGCAGACATAGTGTTGACGGCAAACGCGAATTTGCAGGCCAATCTGGCGTTTCAGCCTGGGTTGGCGGCGGCGGTTTTCGCTCCTGAACCGTTGACTGCACCCGTCAGACAGAAAGCCTTGCAGCAGGTTGATGAGCGACTGGTCGCCGCCAAACTGATTGATCGCGTTGGTGGCAAAGTCACCGACGAGACCAAAACCAGTTTCTCCTTCGAACAGAAAAGCTCCTTGCCGACGGCAGGCGTCATCGTCAAAGGCTGCTTTGACGATTGCGACATCTGCGAACCTTCCTTGCAGAAAGAGATCGAACTTGATCTGGAGCGAAAACGGCTGGAAAACGAACTGCTGAAACGGAAGATCGAATTGCTGGACAAATCGCAGGAATATCGCTGCTGTCCGGCGGATTCTGAACCCGTAGCATAAACCCAACGTTTGCGGAAACTCGGCGGTCGCCCGATGATAAGCCGCAATCAAAATTCAATAGCGCCAGTTGCTGCTTGAAAAGTTGCTGCTGGCGCTATTGCTATAACTGGCTGCGGTTGTGTGGGACTGGGAGAATACGCAAATGACGAAATGGGACGAACGCTACAAACAAGGTGAACATCTGAACGACAAGCCGCATCCGCTGGTTATGGAATTCGCCGCGAAGCTCAAGCCTGGCCGAGCGCTGGATATGGCCTGTGGTGTCGGTCGCCACGCGCTTTATCTGGCCGAACGCGGCTGGCAAGTCACCGCCGTTGATTCTTCCAACGTCGCGATTGAAATGTTGCTTGAACGCGCGAGCAAACTTAGCCTTCAAGTTGATGCTCGCGTTGCTGATCTTGAAACCGGCGAATTCGTCATCGAACCCAATAATTTCGATTTGATCGTCAATTGCTGTTACCTGCAGCGCAACCTGTTTCCGGCAATCAGCGCCGGTGTAAAACTCGGCGGCTGTGCGTTAGCCGTAGTTGCCATGGTGGATGATGATCCGGCAGTGAAGCCGATGAATCCGGCGTTTCTGCTTCAGCCCGGAGAGTTGCGAGCGAAGTTTGACGGCTGGGAATTGCTGCATGATTTTGAAAGAAAGCCAGCCTCTAATCGACGAGCAATGGCGGAAGTTGTTGCAAGGCGAAAATAGCTTGCAGATATGATACAAATTTCGCGCAACAAACTTTCAACTAAAATTCAGAAGGAGAATTTGAAATGAACCTGAAACGTGCATTCGCAGTTCTGGCAATTTTGTGTGTCTTGATCGTGGCAGCCGTGGCTTGGCAGCGGCAACGAGTCAGCCCGCACGAAACCGTAGAAGCAACTATCGGCGGCAAAAAGATCACCATCACTTACGGTCGGCCTTATTTGAAAGGGCGCAAAGCCGTCGGAGGCACCTTGGTTCCTTACGGCCAGGTTTGGCGCACTGGCGCGGACGAAGCGACGATTCTGACCACGGAAGCCGATTTGATGATTGGCAGTTTGTCAGTTCCCAAAGGAAGCTATTCGCTGTTCACCTTGCCAACGGAAGCCGGATGGAAGCTGATCGTCAACAAGACCGACAAACAATGGGGCGCTTTCAGCTACAAAGAAGCGGATGACCTTGGGCGAACGGATATGAAAGTCGGAAAAACGGCTTCACCCGTTGAACAATTCACGATCTCGCTGACAGGCGGCGTGTTGAAAATGGAATGGGAAAACACATCGGCTTCGGTTGATGTGAAGGTAAAGTAGGTTTGGTAAAAGTTACAAATTGGCAGACAGGCGAATTTCAATCGCTTGTCTGCCAATTTCTTTTTGCGCTATCGAATCAGATCAAAATCGCCGCCAAACACGCGTTCCAGTTTGCCTGTGCGCCAGTTGCGGATGCTGTCGCGAACCAGCGGCGAAGGTTGTTCGCGGTACCGACGAACGATGACCAGTTTGGTGTCGCCAATCCGATCAAACGATTCCTGCGCCAGTTTGGCCAATTTGTCCGGTGCTTCGGTGGGTTCGTCGGGCGTGGCGGTGACCCGGACGCGGGCTTTGTAACGGTGGAAGTTTCCTTCCTTGCGCGGCGTTTCCAGGATATGGAACCCGGCTTCAGGCAGCAGCAATGAAAACGCGCCATACCCCGATACAATTGCCAGCCAACGCATCGGCTGGCGGTCGTTGCCGGGGGTTTGTTCGATGACCTCCAGCTTCATTTTTCGTTTTGCCGCCCATTGCTCGTACATACTGACCAGCCTACGGGCAAAGTCGTCGTTTTCCGTTGGTTCAAGTCCAGGGTCGCGCCCACTTTCAATTTGCAAGAACGCATCGCGCGGGCGGTTGTCGGCCAGATCGTCGCAGGCGATTTCCAGCAGGTAAATTTGCTGTGCCAGCCGCTTGATCAGATCGGCGGAAAACAGCTTTCGTTTTTCCGGTTCGGAACCCAGAATGCGCCGCAGCAGGGAATCGCCAGAGCGCAAGCCGACTTCGATGCGATCCATGTATTCGACCAATCCCAGCACGCCGAACCGCGAGGGCGAATTCCAGAATCCTTTGGCAGACGTTTGCATCAGCGCGGCATTCTTTTTTGCCTGCCAGTCTTCGGATTCGACTTCGTCAACCAGTCGTTCGAAAGCGTCTTTTAGAAATTCGACTTCGATTGGAGTTCCGGTTGCGTCCAGCGCCAATTCTTCCAGATTGCACTCGGTTTCCGCTCCAGCGGCAATTTCCGGCAAAGTTTGTTCTGGCGGATTCGGATCAATGAACTCAACCTGAATCTCCTGGCCGTCGCTGCGAACGAACAGAAATTGATCGCCGTCGGGAAGCTGATGATTGACGATGCTCATTGCCAATGGCGACAGCAAATAGCGCTCAATCGCTCGCTTCAACGGTCGCGCACCCAGATCGGGTGTGAAGCCTTTGTCCAGCAAAAACTCAATCGCCGATTCGTCCCATTCCACGGCCCAGTCGCGGTTGCGCAGGCCACGACGATGAACCACGTCACGCAGTTCTTTCTTCAGCAAATCGCGCATGACACCGCGATTCAGCGGGCGGAAGACGACCACGCGATCCAGGCGGTTGACGAATTCGCGCCTGAACGTTTTTCCAATGGTCCGTTCAACCATCGCCAGGCTGAAGCCCGCCGAATCCGAATTGAAGCCAACGCTCATTCCGTGAGGAATCGCCGCTCCCAAATTGGAAGTCAGAATGATGATCGAATGGCGAAAATCTGCCGTGTAGCCTCTGCGGTCTGTCAGGCGACCATCGTCGAATACCTGCAAAAACAAATCCCAAACGCTGACGTCGGCTTTTTCAAACTCATCCAGCAGGATGACCGAAAACGGCTGGCGGCGAATCTGGTTGACCAAGGCGGTTTGCCCGGCAATTTCTTCGATTTCACCGATAATGCGGCCATGACCGCTGCCAGCTTGCAGCTCGCTCATATCAATGCGGATCATTCGCTCTTCCGAACCGAACAGAAACTGCGCCAGTGTTTTGGCGATTTCGGTTTTGCCGGTTCCGGTCGGGCCAGCGAACAGGAAAACACCTTGCGGACGTTTCGGGTCTGTGACGCCCGCTTTGATCATCGCCACGCGTTCGACCAGACAGTCAATCGCTTCGGGTTGGCCCAGCACGCGCGACTGGAAGTATTCGCGCAAGGCGTCCAGGTCCAGGCCGTGCCGGTCGTCCAGGATGCTCAGCGGCAAGCCTGTCAACTGAGACAGCGTCACCAGCAATTCGTCGAGCGTGATTTTGAAATCGCCTTCCGGCGAAAGCGCCGCCAGACGTTGCCGCGTCAGCACCAGAAATTGCAGCAAGTTTCCCGGCGAAGCCTTTTCGCCCAGAAACTGTTTCGATAATTGGAAGGCTTCCGTCAGCGTTTGTTTGGAAATCAGCGTTCCGGCATCGTTGGGACTGTAATGTTCAACCCATTGCCGAGCCAACGCCATCGTCTTTTCGTCATTCAGCGCATTAACGCGAATGGTTTCCAGCGCCGTTCGCACGCGTGGTTTGGCTTGTAGCAATCGTTCGTACGCTGCCGGCTGGATTTCGCCGATCAACATGATTTCGCCGCTTTCGACGCGGGAAAAAATTTGATCCAGAATGCCTGCCTGTTGATATTTGTGTTGGCCAGCCCACAACAAATCCTGAAACGCCGGAACGAACCAGATGGTTTTGCGCTGGTTGCTTAATTGCCGCAGCATCGTCTGAATGCGGCCTTCCAGTTCGCCGATAAAACTTTGTCCGGCCATCAATTCGTTGGCGCTGGCTTCGAAAATGACCCAGCCTTCAGGTTGTAACTTCCGGGCGAGCGCGCGAACCACAGCCGTTTTGCCGACGCCGGATTCGCCGATCAGCAACACCGAACGCGGCACTTGTTTTTTCAGGGAGTTTTCCACCGCGCTGACCAGTTCGACCAGGTAATCGTGCTCGACCAGTAATTCACGGTTTTGTTCTTCTTCACGGTTCCAGATGCTGCCGATGCCTTTCAGGAACTGCGAAAGTCTGGATTGTTGCGCTTGTTCCAGCATCCTTCCCGTCAACGGTTCGCCAATTTCACGCAGCGTCGATTCCAGGTTTTCCAACTGGCTTTCTTCGGCCAGCAGATTCAGATCGTTTCCAAATTCAGGTTTTTCACCGGCGGCAACACGCGCTTCGATGAATTCGCGCAGAATCTGCGTTCCATTCGGAGGCCGCCAGCCCAAATTGACGCGCGCCATTACCGGCGCAACCAGCGGACGATCGGAATGTTTTCCCAACGCGCGAAACGCGAAATACAACTGCCAGTAACCGCAATTGGAAAGCTGATTCACCAGCGGGTCAAAAAGGTCTTGGTCCACTTTCTCGCGGCGGTGCAGCGCTTCCATTGCAATGCAGCTAATGACGCCGTTGGTTCCTGCAACGTACTTCAGTAAATCGCCGGTCGAATAGCTGTCGGACAGGAGCATCTTCACGCCGCGCTCGAATTCCGAATGCGTCAGCAAATCTTTCGGATGGGCGCTTTGGTCAAAATAAGTTTGCAGCGATTCGGCGAGCTTATACAGCGGACCTAATTCGCCAGCTTGTTCGGGCGAATTGGACTGATCGGCGTTTCGATTTTCCCAGCGCTGGCGAACGACAAACCCCAGCGCAATGCCTGCCAGCAGTGTTACAAGTGAAATCAAAAAAGTAGTCATTTGGTTCGGGCTGAAGCTGTGATGTTGTAGAGCAGGTTTTCTAACCTGCTCGGTCTTCAGTTGTAGCGCCTGACGCGTCTAAATCGTTTTTTGCGGATGCACAACGCAGATTGGAAAAGCTGCGTTACGTTAAAGAGAATTCGTTATCGGTTTCGACGACGCGTCCATCGGCAACCAATTTTTCCAGATGCGCGCGGACGGAAAGTTCGGCCAATTGGTGCATCGCCGCGGGGGTGTCCGTGTAAACGGATTTGACGATTTCTGACGGAGTTCGCGCGCCGCCGGCCATTGCGCTGACGATCATTTCTTCGCGCGCCAGCCGGTGAGCAATGTACTCTTCGATTTTGCCGCGTGTGTCGGCCAGCACAGGGCCGTGACCGGGCATCAACGCTGTCAGTTTCGGCAATTCCAGATACCGCTGCAGCGAATCCAGATAATCCTTCATATTTCCTTCCGGCGGAGCGATGACGACAGTGCCAAACCCTACAACGCAATCACCGGTGATCAAAGTTCCTGTCCGCTCTTCGTAAAGGCTCAGATGGCCACGCGCGTGACCGGGCGTCCACATCGCGCGCAATCGCCAGGTTAACCCCAAAGCTTGTTCGCCCAGTTCAATGACTTCGTCGTCTTCGATCCAACGGTCCACATGAACTTCGCCATGAATTGCGTCGGCGGTCAGGCGGTGCGTCGCCACCGGCAGATTGAACTTTTTCACCAGATGCTCGACTCCGCCGATGTGGTCCGGGTGCAGATGCGTGATGATGATTTCACGCACTCGGCGGCCTTGCGCCAAAAAGCGTTCGATGACGGCGTCCAGCTTGGCCTGTTCTTCCGGATAAGGCGACCCCGGATCAATCACCACCAGTTCATCGCCGCCAACAATGTAACAATTCGTATGCGTCGCGGGCGGTATGGTTGGCGTTCGCAACGAACACAGGAAAAATCCTTTTCGGAATTCAACGCGGCTTTCCCAATGGTCGCGTTCGGATTGCGGCACGCCCAGCATCCGTTCGGCGAATCCATCAATGCCTTCAGCCAAGGCATGCATTGCCGAGGTGATGGGAGTGACGATCAAACAGTCGCCATCAATCCATTTTTGCAAAGCTTCAACCGGTCGCAGCCATTCGCCTTCTTCCAATTCGCCGGGAATGATTTCCGTTTCCTGGCCTTCGGGCAGCCAGGCAGCAAAGAATCGGGCATCGAACCGGCGCGGAGAAGGCACAGGCGTCACCCAACGCGGGACTTCCTGGAGCAGGCTGGCGTCCAGCGTCAACCCCTCGTTTGCCAGCAAATCCTTGAAACTGATTTGGTCAGCGGCCAATTCAGCGCGCAACTCTGCGCGGCGCTCCGCTGAAAGCTTTTCCACTCCCTGGGCAATCAGCACGCCGGTTTCTTCAAACAGTTCGCGCATTGCGGCAACGCGCATGATGGCGGTCAGCTCATCATCAGAACTGGGAACATTTTCAATCGGCACTTC
>CAYLJQ010000271.1:0-8814 GCA_964383955.1 uncultured Heliomicrobium sp.
GGTCGTCAGCGACAGAAGCTTTGGAGTCAATAATTACCTGAACGTCATCGGCATTTTTATGGGTTGGCGTTCTAATTACAGCCTTCGCTGTCAACACATTTTCAATTTTTTGAATTTTAGAACTCAACTATAAATTGGTTGGGTGTAGGAATAGAGAGGTGAGATATGAAAGCCAAATTGATCAAGAAAGATTCGCCATTGCAGGAGCAATTGAAACAATCGCGCAAGAATAGAAAGCTCAGAAAGAAAACCACGAATCCGGCTCGGACTGCCATTGAAATCACAACCGACTGGTTAAAAAGTAAGCGCGAAGAAACTGGTAGCGCACGTGAAGCCTTTGCTTCATTGTTCACGAACACGGATCCACAGTCGGCCTGAACTGCCGGATAAAGCCTGCTACCTCCCCCTTATCAGCTAAAGATTTCCATCAAATCCCCAAACAATCGCCGCTCAAACCTGGCCGTTTGAACAAAATACTTCCAGCAAAGCAAAAGGGTTTTCCTCTTGTTGATACCAACAAGAACTGAATCCCTTTGTGCCCAGCCACATCTCAGCTACAATCTGCGCCTCGCATTGGTTCATCCAATTTTCAAACTTAATTCGAGTATCAAAACTGCGGAGGAGCATGTAATGAGTAGTCTGCAACCGAAGAAAGAGCACAAATTTACCTTTGGGCTTTGGACTGTTGGCAATCCCGGACGCGATCCGTTTGGCGAACCGACTCGCCAACCAATTTCGCCTGTCACAATCGTCAAGCGACTGGCTGAATTGGGCGCTTACGGAGTCAATTTTCACGATAACGATCTGGTACCGATTGACGCGACTGCAACCGAACGCGACAAGATTGTCAGTGATTTCAAAAACGCGCTTAGTGACACGGGAATGGTTGTGCCAATGGCAACAACCAATTTGTTTGGCGATCCAGTTTTCAAAGACGGAGCATTTACTTCAAGCGATCCGAGAGTTCGTCTATATGCCATTCAGAAAACGATGCGTTCGATGGACTTGGGCGCTGAAGTCGGTGCCAAGATTTACGTTTTCTGGGGTGGCCGCGAGGGCGCGGAAGTTGATGCCGCCAAAGACGCTCGCGAAGGCATCAAATGGTTCCGCGAAGCGATAAACTTTTTATGTGAATACTCCATTTCGCAAGGTTATGACTACAAGTTTGCGATGGAAGCCAAACCGAACGAACCGCGCGGCGATATTTACTTCCCTTCCACTGGTTCATATTTGGGATTTATCAACACGCTTGATCATCCGGAAATGGTGGGTGTTAACCCGGAAGTTGGCCACGAACACATGGCAGGCTTGAACTTTTACCACGTGGTTTCTCAAGCCATTGAAATGGGCAAGCTCTTTCACATTGACCTGAACGACCAGAAAGGCTGCCGCTTCGATCAGGATTTGCGATTCGGCTCCGAATCTCTGAAGGGCATGTTCTTCCTGGTTAAACTGCTGGAAGAAGCTTATGACGGTCCTCGCCACTTCGACGCTCATGCGTATCGCAGCGAAGACGAGGAAGGCGTTTGGGATTTTGCCGCTGGTTGTATGCGGACTTATCTGATCCTGAAAGAGAAGGCCCAGCAGTTTAACGACGATCCGGATATTCAATCCCTGCTGGCTGAAATCAAATCTTCGGACCCGAATTTTGAAACAATACCAGTACAATTCACGCCGGAGCGCGCGAAGCAAATCAAGGAATTGAACCTTGATCGCGCCGCGCTGTCGCGCAAGCGGCTCCCGTACGAAAAGCTGGATCAACTCGTCGTTGATTTGCTGCTCGGCATTCGGTAAGTAAAACAAATGCTCAAGCTTCCTTCTGGCTTCCTTCAGGCCAGGCGGAAGCTTGAGCCACAAACCTTTCTCTTTCCCTTCCTCGAATGAAGTATCGAAAATTTAATCACCTGGACTTCGCATGTTGCGAAGTTGGTTTGGGTTGCTGGCAACTTGGCGGCAACGACTGGGGCGATGTTTCGGAAAAACAAGCGTTCGACATTCTGGCAAAAGCAATCGAACGCGGCATCAACTTTTTCGACACCGCTGATGTGTATGGCGATGGACGAAGCGAAACGCTAATTGGCAACTTTCTGAAATCAACGAAAGCCAATGTTTTCGTCGCGACCAAACTCGGTCGCCGACAGATTTATCCTGATAACTACACCGAAGAAACGATTCGCGCAGCGACGGAAGAATCGCTTCGGCGACTGCAAGCTGACACTCTCGACTTGACTCAACTTCACTGCATTCCGACAGAAGTTATGCGTCAAGGCGAAGTCTTCGATTGGCTGAGAAAGCTAAAAACCGAAGGCAAAATCAAAAGCTTCGGCGCCAGTGTTGAATCAATGGAGGAAGCTCTCCTTTGCGTGAAGCAAGAAGGGTTAAGCTCGCTTCAAATTATCTTCAACATCTTCCGGCAAAAACCGATTGCGGAGTTGTTTGAACAGGCAAAAGCCAAATCTGTCGCATTGATTGTTCGGTTGCCGCTGGCCAGCGGATTGCTGGGCGGAAAGCTGACGAAGCAATCAAACTTCCCTGCCAACGATCACCGCAATTACAACCGCGACGGTCAATTTTTCAATGTCGGAGAGACATTTGCCGGACTTCCCTATGAAATCGGTGTTGAATTGGCTGAAGAGCTTCGTCCGCTTGTGTCTGCAGAAATGACAATGGCGCAATGGGCAATGCGCTGGATCCTGGATTTCGATGCCGTGACGGTAATCATTCCTGGCGCAACGAAAACCCAGCAAGTGATTGACAATACGGCAGTATCCGGCTTGCCGCCTCTTGGCGAAGAAATGCACCATCAGCTTCAAACTTTCTATGATCAGAAAGTCGCGCAACATATTCGCGGTCCGTATTAGACGCACGACCATCAACTTACAACCATTCGGACAAGGTTTATGACACCCACTCCTCCGCCCCAACCGCCTGTTACCAAAAAAGAGATCTTCGGCTGGTGTATGTACGATGTCGCGGACTCTGCATTCACAACGGTCATTGTTACAGCGCTATACGCGCTTTACTTTGGCACGGTTGTCGTCGGAGATCCCAATCAAGCAGATTATCTTTGGGGCTGGGGAGCCTCCATTTCGGAAGTCATTGTTGCGGTGGTCGCTCCTATTCTAGGCGCGATTGCAGACTTTTCCGGCAGCCGCAAAAAGTTCCTGGGCGTTTGCGCACTCACCATTATCTTTTTTACGGCTTCACTTTATTTTGTAGGCCCTGGAATGGTGACGCTGGGACTGACGCTTTACATCATCGCCAACGTAGGCTTTGCTGGCGGCGGAGTTTTCATCGACAGCTTTCTGCCCGGCATTTCAAACGAACAAAACGCAGGCAAACTTTCGGGCCTGAAATGGGCGATGGGCTACACCAGCGGCCTGGTTTGCTTGATGATTTGCTACCCATTGGCAAAATACATTAAAGCGAACCCCACTCCAGAAGAGCTTTCGCGCGCCAGATTGATTCCTGTGGTTGTCGCCATTTATTACGCCGTCGCGGTGATCTTTCCATTGATTTTCCTGCGCGAGCGCAGCGTGAAGCAAATATTGCCGAAAGGCGAAACCTACCTGACCGTCGGCTTTCGGCAGCTCAAAAAAACTCTTAAACACATTCGCCGCTATCAGGATTTGCTGCGTTTGCTAATTGCCTTTTTGGTTTACAACGATGGCGTTGTCACAGTGATTTATTTCGCTGCCCGCTATGCCAAGGAAACTGTTGGCTTTAGCCCCAGCGAAGTTGTCGTGCTGCTGATTCTGAACAACGTTGTTGCCGCAGCAGGCGCTTTCGGGTTTGGCTTTATTGCGGACTGGATTGGCCAAAAGAAGACAATCTACATCACTCTCGTCATCTGGATTGCCGCTGTCACGACAGCGTATTTTGCGCACACCAGAATGACGTTTTATTTCGCTTCGGCGTTGGTGGGAATTGGTCTTGGCTCCTGCCAATCGGTGACGCGCAGCTTGCTGGCGCTTTTTACGCCGAAAGAAAACGCTTCAGAGTTTTTCGGTTTTCTGGGCATTGCAGGCAAAGCGTTGGCCTTCCTGGGACCGATCATTTTTGGCACAGTTTCCAAAATGACTGGCAGCCAACGGCCGGCGATTCTTTCCATCGGCGCATTTTTCGTTATCGGAGCAATTCTTCTTTCGTTTGTTGACGAAAACCGCGGAAAAGCGGCGGCGCTTATACCTGTTGAAGCCGAAGGCTAAGTTCGGCTACAGTCGTCTTGTTCTAAACCATTCGCAAGCTTGCAAATATGCCGATTGCCGAAGGAACTCGCCTAGATCGCTACCAGATTCTCTCCACGATTGGTGCGGGAGGGATGGGCGAGGTTTATCTGGCGCAAGACATGCGGCTTGGCCGAAAGGTCGCCATCAAGCTGCTGCCCACGCAATTTTCCCAGGACAAGGAACGGTTACGCCGCTTCGAGCAGGAAGCATTTGCAGCATCCGCGCTCAATCATCCGAATATCATTACGATTTACGAAGTCGGCCAGGCAAACACGGAAGCTGGAAACTACCTGTACATCGTTACCGAATTCATCGAAGGGCAAACCTTGCGGCGAAAAATGGCGGGCGGGAAAGTTCCAATCCACGAGGCTCTTGAAATTTCATCACAGATCGCAAGTGCGCTTTCAGCCGCTCATAACGCGGGAATCATTCACCGCGACCTAAAACCGGAAAACCTGATGATCCGCCCGGACGGTTACGTCAAGATGTTGGATTTTGGACTGGCCAAGCTGACCGAATCGTTCAGCCCAGACCTGACTGGCGGAATGTTCGACACCAAAATTGATTCTGCCGAGTTCAGGAACCTGCCCGGATTGGTGACGACGGTTGGTGAAACCACTTCGATGTCAGTTCCCCACGAAGACCATCAGACGACCGCTCCACCGGGCACATCGCTGAAACAAACGGTTCCCGGTGTCGTGATGGGAACTGCGCAGTACATGTCGCCTGAGCAAGCTCGCGGCCAACGCGTAGACTGGCGAACCGATCTATTCAGTTTCGGAATCCTGCTATACGAAATGCTGGCCGGTCGTGCGCCATTCACAGGCAGTTCGCCAAAGGAAATTGTCGCGGCGATTCTACAAACGGAGCCGTTGCCCCTGGCCAATTACCTGCCTGACGCGCCGGAATCCCTGGAATGGATCGTTTCGAAAGCCCTGGTCAAAGACCGCGAAGAGCGTTACCAGACAGCCAGAGAAATGCTCAACGATTTCAAACGGCTTCAGCGCCGATTGGATGTCGAGCACGAATTGTCCCGTTCATTCATCGCGCCACCGCCAGACGATAGCCCCAGCCATGTGACTGAGAAAAATCGAGTCCGGCCAAATAGCGATAAACTCAGCGGCAACACAACTCAAGAAATGACTTTGGCGACAGGCGCCATCAAACAATCCAGCGGCATTTTTGCCCACTTATCCGGCAGAGGCTCGAAAAACAAATTCGCCAACCCGCTTTTTGTGGCGCTGGTGGTCACGACCTTGCTGGGGATTGGCTTCAGCATCTACTTTTATCTGAATTCTCGCACGACGGTTCAAGCGCCGTTTCAAACCATGCAGGTTCGCCGCTTTACGGCCAGCGGCAAAGCCTCTCGCGTAGCGATTTCGCCCGATGGCAAATACGTTGTTCACGTCTTGCTGGACGCGGGCAAACAAAGCCTGCTGATTCGTCAGGTGACAGATTCAAACAACGTCGAAATCGTGCCGCCATCCGACCTGTTATACCGCGGGCTGACTTTTTCGCACGACGGAACCAGTATTTATTACGTTGCGCAAGAGCGCACTGATCCGATTCAATCGCTGTATCAGGTTCCTGTGCTGGGCGGAACTTCCAAAAAAATTCTGCGCGACATTGATTCGCCCGTGGCAGTTTCGCCGGACGGCAAACAACTGGCGTTCATTCGACGGCTGCGCGGCAAAGGCGAAGACCAGTTGATGCTGGCAAACGCCGATGGCAGCAACTTGCGCGTCTTGTCTTCGCGCAAAGGCGCGGACTTTTACAACATCACCGGAATGGCGTGGTCACCGGATGGCAAATTGATCGCTTGCCCCGCAGGATCAAATTCCGGAGTTCGCCATATGTATGTTTCCGAAATCAGCGTGGCCACTGGGAAGGAAAAACCTCTTTCACCGGGTCAATGGGCGAATGTTGGCCGGGTTTCGTGGGTGCGCGACGGCAAAGGACTGGTCATCGGAGCCATGGAACAAGGTTCTTCGTTGACTCAAATTTGGTTCCTTCCTTACCCCAGCGGCCAGCCGCAGCGAATCACCAATGATCTAAATGATTACCGTGACATGCTTCTGACTGAAGATTCACACTCTCTGGTCACGGTGCAAACCGAAGCCCACGTCAACGTTTGGCTGACGGCGCTCCATGACCCTGCTCATTCAAAACAAATTACAGAAGGTATAGGCCAGCGCAGCGGAGAACGCGGGCTGACCTGGATGCCGAATGGAAATCTGGTCTACATCTCGCGCGCCAGTGGTAGTTCAGACGTTTGGTTGATGGATCAGGAAGGCAAATCGCAACAGCAGCTAACCACGGCGGACACGCGCGCTGAAATTTACCCGGAAGTTTCGCCGGATGGCCGATACATCGTTTTCGTTTCCACGCGGTCAGGCAATTCGCACATCTACCGGTTGGAACTGAGCTCAGGTGACCAAATTCAACTGACACATGGAATCAGCGAGGAATTCCCCGCAATTTCGCCTGATGGGAAATGGGTTATTTACAATTCCACGGCTTCTAGCAAATTCACGCTTTGGCGAGTGTCCATAGACGGCGGCGAACCAGTTCAGTTGAATGACGAGCTTACACAATGGCCAACCGTCTCACCTGATGGCCAGCGTATCGCTTGCTGGTACCGTTCGGACGCAAATGCGCAATGGAAAGTCGCACTGATTCCGATCAGTGGCGGGCAGCCTGAAAGATACATTGATTTGCCTGGGGCAGACGTAGCATTTCCAGTTCGCTGGACGCCGGATGGCAAGGCAATCAGTTTCGTTTCCACGCGCAACGGTATCTCAAACATTTTCCTGCAGCCGCTGGAAGGCGGCGAAGTAAAACAACTGACGCAATTTACCAGCGAGCAAATCTTCTGGTTCGACTGGTCGCGCGATGGCAAACAACTGGCTTGTTCGCGCGGCAGAATTACCAACGACGTTGTCCTCATCAGCGATCTAAAATAGTTGCAATGGCCAACAGCTACGACCAAATTTCCGCACTCATCACAGGCGGCGCAAGCGGCATCGGTTTGGCAACCGCACAGCTTTTACATCAACGTGGTGCCCGCGTAGCCATCGTTGACGTTCAGGGCTACGATGCCCTGGCTTCGCTGAATGACAAAACCAGTCGCGCGATCTTCATCCAGGCCAATCTGGCGAATCCCGAAGAAGCCGACCGTGTTGTGGCGGAAACCATTGCCGCTTTCGGCCAGATCAATGCCGTCGTCAACAGCGCAGGCATTCAGCGATACGGCAATACCGAGCAAACTTCGCTGGAACTGTGGAACGAAGTAATGGCGGTGAATTTGACCGCAGCCTTTCTGGTTTCGCGCGCGGCGATTCCCTGTTTGCGGCAAAGCGGCGGAGGCTCCATCGTCAACGTGGGCTCTGTGCAATCGCACGTTTCTCAACGCGGCGCAATGGCTTATGTCACCAGCAAACACGCACTGCTGGGACTGACTCGTTCTATGTCGGTGGATTACGCCGCCGAACGCATTCGCGTGAATTGCGTCTGCCCCGGAACCGTGGACACGCCGATGTTCCGTTGGACAATGTCGCGCGATCCAAACCCGGACTCCGTCCTTCAAGCTTGCGAAGCGATGCACCCGGTTGGTCGAATCGCCCAGCCTTCCGAAGTGGCTGAAATCATCGCCTTTCTGCTGACCGATGCCGCGTCGTTTATGACAGGAACAGCAATTGATGTGGATGGAGGTTTGTTGGCGTTGGTCGGTGGCGCACCCAAACAGGAATAATTGAAAAGCTGGCAATCGTCGAACAAGCGATTGCCAGCTTCCGGCTTTTTGAATTTAGACTTACGCTATTTGTCCATCTTCTTTTTGGCCAATGCTTCCATCAACTCTGCCGCGGAAGCTCGCCCGCCGTGGGTTTTGCTCACTTTTGCGAAAAAGACAATTCCCTTTTGATCAATCAGAAACGTCGAAGGGTAGGCGGTTTCTTTCGGCGCATCCCAACGCAAGCCATACAGATTCGTAAACTCATACCCAGGGTCTAACAAAAGATCAAAATTGTCTGGCAGTTTCTTATCCTTCAAAAATTCATTTGCTCGATCTCCCAGGTTTTCCGCAGGACCGGGATACACCATAACAATGCGCACTCCGACATTCGCAAACTCCTGCGACTGTTTCAAATAGCTATGGACCTGCTGATTGCAGAGCGGACATTGATAGCCTGGAAAACCCCGCAGCACCACCAGCACAACCGGCGATTTTGCCGTCAGCTCGGAAAGCCGAACCTTGTTTCCCTGAATCGTCGCCAGAGTAAACTCCGGCGCTATGTCGCCGACAGCAGGCGGGCTTGAAACAACGGCCAACGGATTCGCCGAAGCAATCATAAAGAAAGGTAGCAGCAGCGATAAAAGCAAACTTTGCAAAGTGTTTAACTCCTTGTTGATGAAAGCGCATTATTGTTAGGCGCGGCACAAACCTACGCCGTTTTTTGCCGATGGCTCATTGGTAAATCTCACAACGCATTGCCATTATTCCCATCCCAAAACTTTTCTTCTCTCCCTGGCACTGAAGCAGCAAATCTGCGACAAGAATCAGCAAGATTGCAATCTTGCTGATTCT
>CAYLJQ010000272.1:0-8800 GCA_964383955.1 uncultured Heliomicrobium sp.
CGCCTTTTTCCGCCTTAGCAGATGAACGCGGGTAACGCGTTTAGAAACGATGCGGTAAGCGGTTGATGAGGACAATCAGGTCTTTCGAAAATCCGAACCGCAAGGGATCAAAACCATAAATTAAAAGGAGTATGATCATGAAAGAGAAAGAAAGCGGACAGAAGGCAAACGAACAATCCAACGCCATTGAGGATTTGACTCTCAATGAAACCAACGCGGAAAACGTCAAAGGCGGCCCGAGCGATTACTTGCTGACGTTAGACGGCATCAAGGGGGAATCAAGCGGTACCCCACTGCTCACAACCTATGACCTGAAGGCAGCTAAAAAGTAGCAACCGACTGATCACCACACAGCAATAAGGCGGCTGCGCTTAGGTTGAACAAGCAAACCTGAGCGCAGCCGGGGAATATTCCATGTCCGATTCGCTTTCCAGCCCGCTTCCGCCGCTCTATGCCAAATGGTTTGATGAACTGCTGGGGGCAGAAATTCCGCCCGAAACCCGCGCAACCTGCCAAGATTGCGCAATGTGTGAAAGCGGCGATGATTATCAACAGCCTGCCAGTCGGCTCTTTAATCCACAAACCAAGTGTTGCAGTTACTTGCCGAAGCTTCACAACTTCCTGACCGGCATGATTCTGCTTGACGAAGACCCCGCGATGGCGCGCGGTCGCCAATCGGTCGAAGCGCGTTTGCAAGCCGGGCTGGCTGTAACCCCGCTTGGACTTGAGAAAAACCCTCGCCAGAAACTACTTTACGATCAAATAGATGCGCGAGCGTTTGGCCGCGCGCAAAGCTTGCGCTGCCCGCATTACATTGATGAACAGGGCGGGTTGTGCGGCATTTGGAAATATCGCAATAGCATCTGTTCGACCTGGTTTTGCAAATACGTGCGCGGAGCGCAGGGACGCAAATTCTGGGAGGCGGCGAAGCAATTGCTCCTGGCCATAGAAGATGATCTGGCGCGTTGGTGTGTCATGGAGTTGGAAGTCGGCGATGAGGCATTGGAACTGCTGTTACCGCAGTGTGTGCTGGACGCCAGACGAAACCTGACGCCGGAGGAACTGGATGACCGGGTTGATCCAGCGCGTCAGCGTCGCATCTGGGGCGAATGGCACGGGCGCGAGCGGGAGTTTTACGAAGCCTGTGCCCGACTGGTCGCTCCGCTGAGCTGGCCGCAGGTGCTGGCAGTGTGCGGTTCTGAGGTTCGCGCCCGGGCAAGGTTGACGCACACAGCGTATCAGTCGCTGATTACGGACGAAATTCCAGCGCGGCTCCGGCTGGGTTCATTCACCGTCATGGAAGCTGGAGCTGATTTCTATCGGCTGTATCACCCCGAAATCGGCATAGATACGCTGACACTTTCGGCCAGGGTGATGCGCTTGTTGCCATACTTTGATGGGCGTCCGCGGGCTGAAATCGTTGCGCAGATCGAAACGCAAGAGCACTTGCGGTTTACCGATGATTTGTTGCGCCGGCTGGTAGATTTCAAGATTTTGACGCCTGTTGAATGTTGAAGAGGTCGGGCAAAAGCAACGCATCCCACATCGCCGCAGATTCCGATCCGCAGGGGTTTCCAAAAAGATCGGCAAACTCTGCGGCACTTTTTTTATGCAGGAATGATAGTTCTGGCGGTTTTCCTCCGCCTTGGTAAATGAAAGGGTCAAAACTTGGAGCAGGAGATGGACAACTTTACTGAAACGGAGTCATTCATGTCGCAGCAGGACTCCCGGAACAATTTAAGGGTAAGACAGGTTCTCAACCTGTCCGGCTCGCATCATTTATCAGTAAGACAGGTTGAGAACCTGTCTTACCCTTTCAGAGGAGAAACACCGATGAATCAGAACGAGAATCCGCAGGTTGACGATCAGGCTGTAACCGAAAAGCTGACCGAAATCAGCGATTTGGAAGTAAGCGATGATGTGAAGGGCGGCACCAAGATGCCATCCCCTACAACACCGATCATCGGGCCGAAGCCCACACCAAAATAACCAGATTCCAGGCAGAGGCGGTTAAAACGACCGCCTCAATTACTTTGAAGCATGTGCGTAATTCCAAGGACAGGAATTAACCACAAAAGGCACAAAAAACACAAAAAAGTCTTGCGGCAAATTAACGCTCAAAATTCTTTTGTGCCTTTTGGGCTTTTTGTGGTTTCTTTCAGCGGTCTGATTTATGCACACTCTTCAATAACTTTACCGAAAAGAAAGTGGATACCATTAGGAGGACAAACAACCATGAATCAGAACGATAACAACCAAACGGACACAGGCCAGTCACCGATTGGCCAGCAAGCAGAACTCCACGATTTGGAGCCGAACAACGATGTGCAAGGTGGCGGCGACAAGTTGCCATCGCCTTCGCTGCCGATCAGCAGTCCGAAACCACCTAGAAAGTAAACGATCAGGAGACCCCAAAAACGCGAGGCGGCCCATTTAGTGGCCGCCTTAATTTTTTTGCGGAATGATAGTTTTCGCGACGCTTCTCCGCCTTTGAAAGTGAGCGCGATTGAGCGCAGCAAAATAACAAAAACCGAAAACCCATTATTCAGGAGGAAGATAACGATGAACAGTTTGAACACTCAGAGCAAAAATTTATTCGACAACGCTTACGCGCAGATCAACGGATTTCAGGTGGCGCAGGGAATGACGGACTTGGTGATGGGACTTCACGGCTTGCGCAGCCAGACCACCGCCGATGAATGGCGCGCGTTTGCGCAACAGGATTGTCTGGCGCATCCGATCAAATCATTGTTGCACCAGGACCCGATGACGCGCCGCGCGTTTGAAAAGCCGCGCGGGTATGCCGGAGACGCTGATTTGCTGGATTTGATTTACGGACTGCGTCCGGTTCCGGCGGAAACTTCCAGCATCGGCGCGGCGATTTATGGCTTCACAGTGCAAGCGCCCGCCGCCACTGCCGTGCGCGTGCGATGCGAGATGCTGGCCAACAAGATTGACGAAGTGGCTGCGCAAATTGAAAACCCGCGCATTCTGTCGGTCGCCTGCGGCCATTTGCGCGAAGCCCAAAGATCGAAGGCTGTCACGGAAGGCCGCGTTGGAGATTTTTTCGCGCTGGATCAGGACAAAACCAGTTTGGAAACGGTCAATCGCGAACAGACGCCGCGCGGTGTTACGCCAGTGCATGGTTCCGTGAAGTCCATTCTGAAAAACGAAACGACTTTTTCTGATCTTGATCTGGTGTATTCCACAGGGCTGTACGATTACCTGCCGCAGTCGGTGGCAACCAATTTGACCAGCCGGCTGTTTTCAATGCTCAGACCGGGTGGTCGGTTGGTGCTGGTCAATCTGCTGCCAGGGTTTGCCGGGCTTGGGTACATGGAAACTTTTATGGGCTGGCCAATGATTTATCGCAGCGGCGAAGAAATGGCGGATGTCGCTTCCGGGTTGGCAGTTGAACAAGTTGCCAGCACACAGGTGTACCACGACGTCCATAACCATGTGGTGTTCCTGGAAGTCGAAAAACAGTAGCAGCGAATTTTGGGGAGAAATCATGAGATTAGCCTGGCGCAACTTAAGTCACGATCGGATGCGATTTGTCGTCACCGTCATCGGCATTGCGTTCGCCACGTTCCTGATGATTTTTCAGGGAAGTTTGTTCACGGGCTTTGTCCGCGCTTCGTCAAACGTGATTGACGCTGGTGACGCGGAATTGTGGATCACGCCGCGCGGCGTTTCCTGCGTGGAATTCGGCGCAGTGTTGCCCGCAAGGTTCCGCGAGTTGGCACTGGGAATTCCCGGCGTTGCGAAAGTCGAGCGGTTAGCCGCCGGGTATGTGACGTTTCAGAAACCATCTGGCTTGCGCGAATCGGTTTTTCTGCTGGGAGCTGATCCGGGCAACGACCGTATGCCCACGCCGTTTTTGAAAAACGGCAACGGCGCGGTGATGACAGAAACGTTGCTGGTTGACGCCAGCAACGCCGACAAGCTGGAAGCTCTAAATTTGCCGGATGTCGAAATCAACCGGCAGCGAGCACGCGTTGGCGGCATTATCGAAGGCTTCGGGTCGTTTCTTGGTGCGCCGTATGTGTTCACGGCTTACGCCGACGCGGCGCGATACGTGGGGCTTGGATCGGAAGAAACCATGTTTCTGCTGGTTCACGTTGCGCAGGGGCAGGATGTTGAAACTGTCCGCCAGGCGTTGAGCCAGCGGTTGCCGCAAGCCGATGTGCTGACGCGGTCAGAGTTCGCAAATCGCTCGCGATTCTTCTGGGTAGTAAAAACCGGGGCGGGTGGCGCGTTGTTGACGGCTGGTTTGCTGGGCTTTGTCGTCGGCCTGGTGATTGTTTCGCAAAACATTTACGCCACGACGATGGAAAACCTGGAAGAGTTCGCCACGCTGAAAGCGGTCGGCGCACCCAATGGTTACGTGCGGGGAGTGGTGCTAAATCAGGCTCTGATCAGCGGAGGCGCAGGCGCAGTTCTGGGATTGCTGGCGACGTTTCCGCTGGTGCAACTGACACTGCGATTTATCTCTTGGATTTACACGCCGTGGTGGCTGCCGGTTGGAATGATCATCATCAGTTTGTTGATGTGTGCGCTGGCTTCGATTGTTTCCATTCGCAAAGTCATCGCCATTGAACCTGGGAGGGTTTTCCGTGCTTGAAGTCGTTTCCAATACTGCTGAGTTGCGCGCGCAGCGCACGACCGGACCGCTGGTTGAATTGGCCAAAAAGTCATTCACCGGAAGGTTGCAGATGCCTGCGGCGGAACCCGCGATGCTGCCAGAAATGCTGAAAGCTGAAAACGTCAGCGTCGAATACGGCAATGGCCGCGCGATGGCGTACGCGCTCGAAGACGTTTCGGTGGCCTTCCACAAAGGCAAACTGACGTTGTTGATGGGACCGTCGGGAAGTGGCAAAACGACTCTGCTGTCAGTGCTGGGCTGTCTGGTGACTCCGAACAAGGGGCAAGTCTCGGTGTTGGGAAACGAAGTGACGCATCTGCCGGAAAGCCAAAAGACGGATTTGCGACGGCAAAAGATCGGCTACGTGTTCCAAGCCTTTCGGTTGTTTCGCGCATTGACGGCAATTGAAAACATACTGCTGGCAATGGAATTGTCCGGTCGCACCGGACGCCAAGCCCGCGAAGCCGCGCAGGCTGCATTGGCCGCTGTCGGCCTGGAAAACAAAGGACATCTGCTTCCAAAAGAAATGAGCGGCGGCGAAAAACAACGCGTGGCGATTGCTCGCGCCTTGATCAACGATCCGCCGATTATCTTGGCTGATGAGCCGACGGCTTCGCTGGACAGCAAATCAGGCAATCAGGTTGCCGAGTTGTTGCTGAGTTTGGCCGAAAAAGAGAACCGGCTGGTGGTGGTGGTCAGCCACGACAATCGCTGGTTGCCGCTGTGTCACCGCAAAGTTGTGCTGCAAAACGGATGTTTGATCGGCGACGACGTGACGCGCAAAACGACTGGCAAATTGGGAACTGGGCGGCTTGTCAGGCCAAGCGGTGCTTTGGCAGCTTAGGAAAACAAGAGCAAATTGACGAGGATTTCACCGCAGAGGCGCAAAGTTTCGCAGAGGTTACGCAGAGGTTTTCATCAGACTCTCTGCGCATCCTCAGCGCTCTCAGCGTCTCTACGGTGAAAGTTTCGAGCCTCTCTTTGATGGAATTTTGTGAGGGAACTGATTATGCAAACGAACGAAGAACAAAAAACACACCAATTTAGCCGCGCTGCGTTGGTTGGCTGGGCGGTTGCTGCTGCGGCTGTTGTAACGCTGTTGATCACGCACGCGGGCCTGATGTCGCGCCAAACTGCGAAAGTTGAAGCGTCTGCAAAAGCGGAAGCGACGGCTTCGCCATCGGCGGCGGTTGTGCTGGCGGCTCCTGGCCGTGTCGAAGGAATGACTGAAGCCATCGAAGTCGGCGCTGGCGCAGACGGCGTTTTGCAGGAAGTTCGCGTTCGTGAAGGACAGCAAGTTGCCGCAGGCGAAGTGTTGGCAATTGTCTCTTGTGGAGATGTCGAAGCCGAGCAACAAGCAGCCCTGGCCGCAACCGAAAGTGCGCGCCAGACTCGTCAACGGTTGTTGCGCGGCAGCCGCGAAGAAGAGCGCCGCATTGTCACGAGCGAAGTCGTTTCCGCCGAAGCCGTGCTGAAACAAACGCAGACGCATTACCAACGGCAAAGCGGTTTGTATGAAACGGGCGACATCCCGCGCGCGCAATGGGAACAGGCTCGCCGCGATATGGATGTTGCCGCCGCGGGCTTGCGCGCCGCGCAGGATAAAGTCGCACTGGCAAACGCGAAGGCTTTGCCGGAAGAACTGGCCCGCGCTGAAGCAGACATTCGCGCGGCTGACAGCCGCGCCAAAGCGATGGCTGCGCGCGCTGGCAAATGCATTGTGCGTGCTCCGCAAGCAGGACAGGTTTTGCGCGTGCATCTGAGAGCAGGCGAAACGGTTAGCACAGTGATGCCGCGTCCGGTTGTCAGTCTGGCTGATCTTTCGCGCTTGCGCGTTCGCGCCGAAGTGGACGAACACGACCTTGGCCGTTTGCGAATCGGGCAGCCGGTGACGGTGTCTGCCGATGCGTTTCCGGAAAAACAGTTCAGCGGACGAGTCGCTTCGTTTGGCGCGTTGATGGGCCGCAGGCACATCCGCACCGGCGACCCTGCGGAAAAGAGCGACCGCGACGTGCTGGAAGTATTGATTGAACTGGACGAACGCGACGAACGGCTGGTTGTTGGGCTGCGAACCACCGTGCGCTTTCTGGCGCTGCAATAACAAGTTTTACGGCTTGGCTTCGATTTTCAAGCCGTGGCCGCGTGGATACAGTCCAGGCAAGCTGACAGGCAATCGGCCATTGATTTCAATTTCGCCAAGCACGGCTTTTGCCGCAGCGCGTTGGCTGACGGGAAAGGGACTGTACGCCAACAAGTACGACGGAACTTCCGGCATTGCCATCAGCATGTATGGATTGCCAAACGAGATAACGAGCAGAGGCAATTGCCGCTTGCTCAATTCACTGACCATTCGTTTGCCAATTGGCGGCAGCGCGACACTGCCTTTGCCACTGCGAACGCGAACGGCAACCGAGTAAATGACAATATCGAATTTCGCTGAATCCAATTTTGCCAGCACACGATTGATGTCTGCTTCACTGGCGCGCGCGTCCAAGACTGCGCTTTCCACGGCATTGCTGCGCTTTCGCAAGGCTTCGACAAAGGGCCAGGTAATGGCGCGCTCTTCTTCATCAGTAAAGGTCAGGTTGAAGATTTTGCTGTTGGCCGACTTCAGCGGCAACAGTTTTTGTTCATCCCGCGCCAGGGTGAGCGAACGTTCCGCGATTTGATCCGCTACGGCAAGGAACTTCGGATTGTTGACAACGCGATCCACGTCGTTGAAATCAACCAGCTTTTGCCGGTTTAAGCCCAGTGCGACTTTGGCTCGCAAAATTCGTTCAACCGATGTGTTGATCCGCGCTTCAGTGATTTCGCCTTTGGCGACAGCGTCTTTAACGCCGGCAATTGCGGAGTCAATGTCAGGTGATTTTTCGATCATATCGGCACCGGCTTTGATCGCTTTGATGGCTGCTTCCGCCGAAGTGTAGCGCGCTGAAATGCCAGCCATATTCATTGCATCGGTGACAATCACGCCATTGAACTTCATCTCTTCGCGCAACAATCCGGTCAAAACCCTGGGCGAAAGCGTCCCAGGCAAGGTTACGCGAGTCGAGGTTTCTTCCGTCAACGAACGAAATTCTGTTCCTGCTGCTTCGCGTTCATCCAACTGCCTGACAGGCGCGGCCAATTCAGGCTCAATTTGAGGCAAGGCGATGTGGGCAGACATTACGGCTCCCACACGAGCTTCAATCGCTGCGCGAAATGGGACCAGTTCCAGATTCAAGAGTCGTTCGCGGCTGACGTCTACAACGGGCAATCCGATATGCGAATCGGTTGCTGTATCGCCGTGACCGGGAAAGTGTTTGGCGCAAGTCATTGCTCCGGCAGACTGCGCGCCTTCGATGAATGCTTTGGCGAATGCAGCGACCGTGGCGGGGTCTTCCCCGTAAGAGCGCACGTTGATGACGGGATTGTTCGGATTGTTGTTCACATCCGAAGTCGGGGCGAACAACCAGTTGACGCCCATTGCTCGCGCTTGAATAGCGGTAGCTTCGCCCTGCAAACGCGCCCATTTCACATCGCCGGTCGCGGCAACGGCCATGTTCGGTGCCCACCACGGAGTTTCATCGAACCGCATGCCCATTCCCATTTCCAGGTCCGAAGAAATCAGCAGCGGAACTTTGGCCAATTCCTGCCAGCGATTGGCGGAAAGCGCCGTCGCCAGCACTTCGCTGCGAAACACCAATACGCCGCCGACTTTGTTGTTGACGATTTGATGTTGCAGCTTTTTGAACTCTTCGCTTTCCCGATTCCAGAAAACCACGTTGGCGTCGGCCATAAACATCTGGCCGATTTTTTCATCCAGTGTCAGCGACTTCAGGGTTTTGCGAACCCAGTCTTCATCTTTCTTGCTTAGCTTGCGGTCGAAGGGCTGATACTTGCTCTGCTGCGCCGAAACGATCACTGACGAAAACAGCGCGAAGGCAATCAGCAATGCAGCCAAAACTTTTAACTTCATGATTGTGCTTCGACCTCCACGGCTGCTTTTTCCGAAATCAGAAAACTTGCCGCATAGCCAACCGCAAAGGTCGTCACCGAACCAATTAGCACATACCATTGCCATGATACTGGCGTCCAAAACTTGACGTAGAGCATCACAGCAGCGCCAACAACAATCCCAATAATTGCTGACCAGGATTGAACCCGTTTCGTGAA
>CAYLJQ010000273.1:0-8733 GCA_964383955.1 uncultured Heliomicrobium sp.
AGTCGAGTGCAAGTTCAAAGAACATCCATCAATTTCACCGTGGCGGACTACTAGACGTGACTTTCTTCATTATGGAGCCGCCAGCCTGGCTGCGATTGGCGGTCAATCGCTGATCGGTTCTGCCGACGCAAAAGGCGTTCGTTTTCGCGTCGGTGTGACCGATTGGAATTTGCGCCAGACGGCCAAAATCGAATCTGTCGCGCTGGCCAAAAAGCTTGGCTTTGACGGCGTGCAAATCAGCATCGGCAGAAAGATGGAATTGAACGACAAGGCGTTGCAGCAAAACTTCCTTGCCGAATCGAAACGCCTTGGCCAGCCGCTGACTTCGCTTTGCCTGGACATTTTGCACGTCAACGGATTGAAGTCTGACCCGCTTGGCCAACGCTGGACAGCCGAAGCGATCCCGATTGCCAAAGCGATGGGCGTCAAAGTCATTCTGCTGCCGTTTTTCGGCAAATGGGCGTTGAAGACCCAAGCCGAAATGGATTTTGTCGGCGATGCGCTGAAAGAAATCGCTCCGGCGGCGCAAAAAGCCGGCGTGATTTTGGGGCTGGAAGACACGATTTCAGCCCGCGACAACGTGCGGATTATGGAGCGCAGCAAGTCGCCCGCCGTGCTGACCTATTATGATGTAGGCAATTCGACGCAACAGGGCTTTGATGTGATTGAAGAAATTCGCTGGCTTGGCCGCAAACGCATTTGCGAAGTTCACCTGAAAGACAACCCCGGTTATTTGGGGCAGGGAAAAATCAACTTTACCGCCGTGGTAAATGCGCTGGCCGAAATCGGCTTCGACAAATGGGCGCAACTGGAATGCGACGCGCCGAGCGGCTCCGTGGAAAACGACATGACAAAGAATCTTGGGTTCATTCGCGGCGTGATTGCCGGGCAGCGATAAGCGTTTATTGTCCGTCCACAATGTTCACGGTATCCTGCGATTGACGACACAAGCCGTCCATCAACAAAGAGGTAAAGATCATGAGCATTACGATCACAATCCCGGCAGAACTTGAGCCGCTGATTTTGCGGCAGGCAAAAGCAACTGGAAAACCCATTGAAGAGGTCACGGTAGAATTAATTGCGCAAGGACTTCAGCCACAGCCAGCAGCGCTGACATTTGACGAAATTCTGGCTCCATTCCGCAAAGAAGTTGCCGAGAGTGGCATCACGGATGAAGAGCTTGATGCTCTCGTTTTGCAAGCTCGGCGTGATTATGCCCGTGAGAACCAGGAGCAGGATTGAGTGCCGAAAAGTCCCGCATCGTGCTTGATTGCATGGTTTGCCTGCAGGCCGCTGCAAGGGAGGAAAGCTCCGCAGCAGCCTGCCTCCGTTTGGCGGAGAATCACCACGTCCAGCTTTTCATTAGCCGCGCCATCATCAAAGAAGTCGAAGACATCCTTTCTCGTGACTACATCCGTGCCAGATTCAAAACGCTGACGGATGCATCAGTGGAAGCTTTTCTTGAGCGGTTGCGTGAAGCCGCCGACTTGATCAAAACCGTTCCCAGACATTTCAACTATGAGCGCAGAGATGTTAAAGACGAGCCTTACATCAATCTCGCAATAGAGATGAAAGCTAATTATCTGGTCAGTCGCGACAACGACTTGCTCGACCTGATGAAGTGGGAAAACGAAGAAGGACGTGAGTTTCAAAAACGGTTTCGCTTTTTGAGGATTGTCACCCCGGAAAACTTTTTAGCTTCGATAGAGAAGGCTGATAAATGACCGAATTGTTGGAGTTGCAATTTGGTTCTGTGGCTCAATAGGAGATTCATAAATGACGCGCGCGCAATTCAAATTGATGCTGATCGGGCTGTTTTTACTCTGTCTTGCAGCTTATGGATCGGGGCGAATGAGCGCTCAGTCAGTCTTGTCTGTTGGCGACGATTTCTTCGAGAAGAAAATCCGCCCTGTTCTGGCCACCAATTGTTATGCCTGCCACGCCTCAAAAATGAAATCGCCGATGGGGGGCTTGGCGCTGGATACCAAATCCGGACTACTGAAAGGCGGCGATTCGGGGCCGGTCATCGTTCCCGGAAAGCCCGCCGAAAGTTTGTTGCTGCGCGCGATGCGGTATAACGATCCAAAGCTGAAAATGCCACCGACCAATAGGCTGCCTGATACGGTGATTGCCGATTTTGAGCAATGGATTGCAGCGGGCGCGCCTGATCCACGAACGGAAGCTCCGTCGGAAACGACTGTTGCCAAACGGCATGGAATAGATTTTGACAAAGGTCGGCAGTGGTGGTCGTTTCAGCCGGTTCGTGAACAGGCCGCTCCGTCCATCAAACAAACGGCTTGGCCGCGCACCAAAATAGACCGCTTCATTCTGGCCAAGCTGGAACAAAACAAGCTGACGCCTTCCGCCGAAGCCGACCCGCGCACATTGATTTTGCGGGCATATCTTGACCTGACCGGCTTAAAACCCAGCTACGAAGAAGTCGAAAGTTTCGCCAACGACAAAGACCCGCAAGCGTACGAAAAGCTGATTGAGCGCTTGCTGGCCAGTCCGCGTTACGGTGAACGCTGGGGGCGTTACTGGCTAGACGTTGCGCGCTACGCCGAAAACGGAGACACAGGCGGCAATCGCCAAGCCTATCCCTACGCCTGGCGTTATCGCGATTGGGTGATTGAATCCTTCAACAACAACCTGTCCTATGACCAATTCATCAAACAGCAACTTGCGGCAGACTTGATGTCAGGCACTTCGCGCAATGACCTGCGCGCGCTTGGCTATCTGGGCATGGCGCCTTCTGAGTGGAAAGAGAAAAAGCTGTCGAAAGAGTTGATTGACAACTTGTTGCTGGAAGAGTGGGACGAACGCGTAGATGCCGTTGGGCGCGGAATGCTCGGCTTATCGGTTGCCTGTGCGCGCTGCCACGATCACAAGTTCGATCCGATTTCGCAGAAAGATTATTACGGGCTGGCCGGAGTGTTTGCTTCGACTTCACCAGCGATTCGGCCTTTGCGCGAAATTGATTCGGCGACGGAAACGAAATACCTGGCTGCACGGCATCGCGTCACGGAATTGAACGGCTTGCTGGGTTTTTTGACGGAAGAAAAAACGCTCGACCAGAGCATCGCCAAACCCAAAGCCGAAGCATGTCGCGCCGAAATGAACGCGCTGAAGGACGAGATGAAGGCATTGCAGGTGCAATATCCCGAACTGGCTGAATCCGTCATCAAAATCGGCGCGCCCAGAAAAGAAGCCAATGCAGGCAAACCAAAACCAGATCCGAAAGCCCAAGCCGCCGCTGCCGCCAAGCGCGCCGAAGAAGAAGCCAAAGCGCCATTCATCAATGCCGTTCACGATGCCGCGATGGATTCGGATGGTTCGTATGCCGATTACACGCCGCTGACGATCAAACCCGGCACAGCGCGCGACTTGCCCGTTTTTGCGCGCGGCAATTCGGCTTCGCCCGGAGAAATCGTGCCGCGCCATTTTCTAACTGTGCTGTCCCGGAATTCGAATGACACCTTCAAACGCGGTTCGGGCCGCCTGGAACTGGCCGAGAAAATCCTGACCGATGCCGCGCCACTTTCCGCGCGCGTGATTGTCAATCGTGTCTGGGGTTGGCATTTCGGCAAACACCTGGTCGGCACGCCCAGCGATTTCGGGGATCGCGGAGACAAGCCTACACATCCGGAATTGTTGGACGATCTGGCGGCGCGGTTTATTGCGAATGGCTGGTCGCTGAAATGGCTGCACCGCGAAATCATGCTGTCGGCAGCGTATCGTCAATCCAGCAAACCACGCTCGGACGCCGCCGCAATTGACGAAGAGAACAAATGGCTCTGGCGCATGCAGCCGCGCCGTATGGATGCCGAAGCGATTCGGGATTCGCTGTTACAAGCCGCAGGCAAGTTGAATCTGGAAATGTACGGTCCATCGCAGAATCTGGATAGCTTGGAAAACACAAGCCGCACCGTTTACGGACGTATCAATCGCGGCAGCAGCAGCGACATTTTGCGGCTGTACGATTTCCCAAATCCGTTCCAAACCAGCCCCTCGCGCAATTTGACGATTACGCCGTTGCAGGAATTGTTTGTGCTGAACAGTCCATTCATCAAACAGCTCAGCAGCGCGTTGGCCAAGGCGGTGGAAACCGAAGCCGATTCCACCGCGCGCGTGCGCGGTTTGTACCGCAAAATCCTTTTGCGCGATCCGAACGCGGCGGAAAGCAATGTGGCGTTGCGTTATTTGGACAGCGCGACCATCGAACAGTTCGCGCAGGTGTTATTGGCGACGAATGAAGAAGTATTTTGGCCGTAGTTTTTTCCCCAATGGAGATGAGTCAATGAAGTCTACCGTACAAAACTTTTTTCGAATTGCGCTTTCACTGCTCCTGCTGGTTTCCGCCAATCCCACAGGCTTTTCTCAGTCTGCCGCGCCACAACCCGTCATCAGCGCGCGCGTGACTCCCGTCTTGCAAATCAACGGCCTGCTTTTCAAAGACCTCAATAAAAACGGCAAGCTGGATGTTTATGAAGACTGGCGGCGTTCGATGGAAGAGCGGGTCAATGACCTGGTTGCGCAAATGACCGTTGAGGAAAAAGCCGGACTCATGGTCGGGCCGTCCTTGCCTGCCGGTCCGCAGGGAAGCGTCAGCGAACAGGCAAACTGGGGACAGAATCCGTTTAATCCGGGGCCGGTTCAATTGACTTCGCCCGCGACGACCGATGGAGTGCTCCGGCGACACATTCGCCAATTTATCAATCGCGAAAATCTGCCAGCACGAACGATGGCAACGTGGCTGAACGCTGTGCAGCAAATTGCAGAAGGTTCGCGGCTGGGCATTCCCGTCATCTTCGTGACGAACCCGCGCAATCAATACGGCACGCAAAATGTGTTCGGCATTCAGGAAGCGGGCAGCGCCTTTTCGCAATGGCCCGGCCCGCTGGGCTTGGCGGCTACGCGCGACATCGCGCTGATCGAAGAGTTCGCCCGCATCGCCGCGCAGGAATACGTCGCGGTCGGCTTGCGCGGCGCTTATCACCCGACGGCGGATGTGGCGACGGAACCGCGGTGGAATCGCTTCCGTGAAACCTTTGGAGAAGACGCGAAATTGACGACGGACATCATCACGGCGCTGATTCGTGGCTTTCAGGGCGAAAAGCTCGGCCCCAAAAGTGTTGCGCTGACGACCAAACATTTCCCCGGCGCAGGGCCAGCCGACGACGGGCTGGATGCGCATTTTCCGTATGGCAAAAATCAGGTCTATCCGGGCAAGAATCTTGAATACCACTTGCAGCCCTGGAAAGCTGCCATCGCCGCCGGAACCGCGATGATTATGCCGTATTACGCCGTGCCCAAAGGCTTGACGAGTGAAGAGCTTGGCATGGCGTACAACAAAGAAATCATCACGGATTTGTTGCACAATAAACTGGGTTACACAGGCGTCATCAATTCCGACACGGGCATTTCCACCGGCATGCCCTGGGGCGTCGAAGCCTTGACCGTCAAAGACCGCTACAAAAAAGCCATCGAAGCGGGTGTGGATCGCATCGGCGGCGACGCGACGCCCGAACTGATTGTTGAACTGGTCAAAAGCGGCGGCTTGACCGAAGCCCGCATTGATGAATCGGCGCGGCGCATTTTGCGGGTGCATTTCGGCCTCGGCCTGTTTGAAAATCCCTACGTCAATCCCGACGAAGCCGAACGCTCAGTCCGTAAAAAAGAATTTCAGGACAAAGCCGATCTGGCGCAGCGCAAATCCATCGTGTTGCTGAAAAACGACAAGAGCATTTTGCCGTTGAAAAAAGGACTTCGCATGTACGTCGAAGGCTTGGACGCTTCGGTTGCCGCGCAATACGGCTATGTTTCAACAAGCAACCCCGATGATGCTGACGTGTGCATCGTGCGTGTCAGTCCGACTGGCGGTGGCCCCGGTGGACGTGGGCAAGGCGGCGGACGCGGTGGCGCAGGTGTAGGCAGGCCCGGCGGTGGCGGTCCCGGCGGCGGTTTTGCCGGTGGCGGTCGTCCTGGCGGCGGTGGCCAGCCTGTTGATTTGACCATTCCTGCCGCACGTCTGACATCCGTGCGCGCGTTGATGCAGAAAAAGCCGACGATTATCGTGATGCAATTCGACAGCCCGTATGTGATCCCTGAATTGGCGAATGAATCCGCCGCGTTATTGGCGACATTTGGTGTCAGCGACGAAGCGCTGTTTGACGTGTTGATGGGCAAATTCAATCCAACGGGCAAGCTGCCATTTGAATTACCAGCGTCAATGGATGCAGTGCGCGAACAGCTTGAAGATCTGCCTTACGATTCAAAGGCTCCGCTTTTCAAATTTGGCGCAGGGCTGAGTTACCAAACCGGACGCTAACCGCGAGGCTGTTACTTATGAAACTTGATCAATTTTCACGACGCAATTTTCTTTCGACGCTCGGCGGCGGACTTGGTTCCATCGCGCTGGCTGACCTGATTGCCAAAGCCGACACACCCAATCGGACTGGCCCGCACTTCGCGCCCAAAGCCAAGCGCGTCATCCTGCTGTTTATGACCGGCGGGCCTTCGCAAATGGATACGTTTGATCCAAAACCCGCGCTTGCTAAATACGCCGGACAACGCCCCGCTGCCGTGGATTTGCGCACCGAACGCAAAACCGGCGGGCTGATGGCTTCGCCGTTCACGTTCAAGAAATATGGCCGCAACGGAATTGACGTCAGCGAACTGCTGCCCAACCTTGCCGCGCAAATTGACGACATCTGCGTGATCAAGTCCGTCTATACCTTCATTCCCAATCACGAACCGGGGCGTAACCTGTTTTTCAGCGGCAATATGGCTTCGATGCGTCCGACGATGGGGGCCTGGGTGTCATATGGCCTCGGCACCGAAAATCAAAACTTGCCCGCGTTTGTGACGCTCACGCCAGCGGAAAGCTCTTTGTGGACGAGTTCCGGTTTCCTGCCCGCGCAATACCAAGGCACGTTGTTCAACAACAAAGAAACCGATCCCGAAAAGATGATCAAGTTTCTGCGCAACAAAGACCTTGATGCCGACGCCCAGCGCAAACAACTCGACGCGATTCAGGCGCTGAACAAATCGCACGCCGAATCCTTCGGCGCAGACACCTTTCTGGAAGGCCGTATCAAGAGCATGGAGCAAGCCTACCGGATGCAGTTCACCGCGTCCGATGTATTCGACATCCGCAAAGAACCCGAATCCATCCGCGCCGAATACGGCACCACGCCGTATGCCAATGGCTGCCTGATGGCGCGCCGTTTGGTTGAAAGCGGCGTGCGCTTTGTCCAGGTCCTGCACGGCCCGGGCCAACAATGGGACGATCACGAGAACTTAGAGAAAGGCTTGCGCGAACGCTGCCCCGATATGGATCGCGCTTCGGCAGCGTTGATTCGCGACTTGAAACGACGCGGCTTGTTGGATGACACGCTGGTCATATGGGGCGGGGAATTCGGACGCACACCGGTTTCCGAAAAAGGCAATGGCCGCGATCACAATCCCTATGGCTTTACGATGTGGATGGCAGGCGGCGGCGTAAAAGGCGGAATAGCGTATGGCCAGACCGATGAATTCGGCTTCAAAGCCGTCGAGAATGCCGTTTCGATCCACGACCTGCACGCGACGGTGCTGCACCTGCTCGGACTCGACCATGAGAAGCTGACTTACCGTTACGCGGGACGAGATTTTCGGCTGACGGATGTGTACGGCAATGTGGTGCGCGACATCATCGCGTAATCATAGCGACTTTAGCCTGCCCTTTTGCTTGCAGGTAAACAGGGCGACGCCTACACTGCAATTATGAATTACAGAGATCGCATCAGCATTGATCCACGTATTCGCAGCGGCAAGCCCTGCATTCGCGGCACTCGCATCGCTGTAGCCGATGTCTTTGACTACCTTGGTGGCGGAATGACAACAGAGGAAATTCTGGATGATTTTCCAGACTTAACTGCTGAAGACATTCGCGCCTGCTTTGCTTTTGCGGCTGACCCTGAACGGCGGTTGTCGGTAATCCCGTATGAAGCTGCTGTTTGATGAAAACCTTTCCCCGAAGCTGCCGCGCCTTCTTGCCACGCAATTCCCAGGCAGCCTGCATTCGCGGGATTGCGGCTTGAAAGGCGCAACAGACGAAGAAATTTGGGAATACGCCGAAGCCAACAGCTTCACCATCGTTTCAAAGGATTCGGACTTCTATCAGCGCAGCCTGTTTTATGGCAGTCCGCCAAAATTCGATTGGCTACGTATTGGCAACTGCACGCGCGAGGATCTGGTGCGGCTGCTTACGATCCACGAACAAGAAATTTTCGCCCTCGAGGCTGATCCGCTGGAATCTGTTTTGGTTTTATCGTGAGTTACACGTCACTTCATGTGTAGATAGTGGGCGGCGGCGTAAAAGCTGGGAGATGCTTATGGATTTAAAGAGGCGAGTTATCAGAGCAGTGGTTACTTACATCGTTCAGGTAGGAGCCTTATGGGGGCTTCTCGAGGGATTCACTCATTTCAAAGGTGAAGCTCTAAAAACCTTTTTGGGCAGAGGTTGGGTTCTCATTTATATTCTTCCACTGCTTTCTACCGCCTACATTATGTTTCGTGAATTACACGAGGAAGAAGTCATGAAAAAAAAGATCAAGACTAGCGGGGATTTCAGCCCAGGCGAAGTTGCAGGAAATTACAGTATTGGGGATGGAAAAGACGCGACGGATACAGTTGCTTCACAAGCAACTAAGCTAAGAGTTCAAGATTCATCTCTTACAAAAACTATCTCTA
>CAYLJQ010000274.1:0-8721 GCA_964383955.1 uncultured Heliomicrobium sp.
ACAACCGGATCGTTCTGGCGGAAAGCGGAGACGTCATTGCGTTGGACGAAAACAGCGTTGAAATCGCGGAAAAGATCACCGTCGGCAGAACGCTCATTGACGATTCCGGATCGGGCCGCATTGATGAATTGGTGCTGCGCGACCGCAAACATCTGGCTTATGACGGCATCGTGCTGCCGATTGTGGCGATCAATAAATCGTCAGGCGAATTGGAATCCGCGCCAGAAGTTATCCAGCGCGGACTGGCGGTTGGCGAAGACGGCACTGACTTTTTGGTAAGAGCCAGAGTTGTTGTTGCTGAAACCATTGCAAACGCGACTCACCAGGAGCGCACGGACTGGGCCGTCATCAAAGAGAAGATTCGCCTGGAACTGAAACGCCACATTCAGCGCGAAACTGGACGCCGCCCGATGATAATTCCGGTTGTGTTAGAAGTCTGATTCAATTGAGTGAAGTTTCCGCGCGCAAGCTGCTCCGTTTGCGGCTGTAAACGAAATAAATTACCAAGCCGATTGCCAGCCACGCGATCAACCGCAGCCACGTATCCCACGGCAGCATCGCCATCAAGAGGAATGACACAGCGATTCCCAGCCCAGGCACCAGCGGAACCAACGGCGTTTTGAAAGGTCTGGGCAGGTCGGGACGCCGTTTGCGAAGGATCCAGACTCCGATGCAGACGATGATGAACGCAAACAAGGTTCCGATGTTGACCAAATCGCCAAGAATGCTGATCGGCAACAATCCGGCAAAGATAGCGATCAGCAAGCCAACCACGATGGATGAAATCCACGGCGTGCGAAACCGCGGATGAATCGCTCCAGCCCACTTGGGCAGCATCCCGTCTTTCGACATGACGAAAAAGATTCGTGACTGTCCCATCAAGGTCATCAACATGACCGTTGCCGTTCCGGCAATCGCTCCCAGCTTTACCAGCAGGCTTCCCCACTTTGCGCCGGTCGCATCAATTGCCAGCGCGACCGGCGCGGCAACATTCAATTGCGAATAATGCAGCACACCGGTCAACAGACCGCTGACTGCGATGTACAGCACTGTGCAGATCGCCAACGACGCCAAAATGCCTATGGGCATGTCGCGCTGCGGATTGCGAGCTTCCTGCGCAGCAGTCGAAACCGCGTCAAACCCGATGAAAGCGAAAAAGATGCTGGCGGCTCCGCGCGCAATTCCAGACCAGCCGAATTCGCCGAACGTGCCCGTGTTTTCAGGGATGAACGGGTGCCAGTTGGTTTGGGCGATTTGCGGATTTTTCCAAAGGAAAGCTGCGGCAACAACAATGAAGATAAGCACGGTCGCCAGTTTGATGAACACAACCGCAACGTTCAGGTTGGCGCTTTCTTTGACGCCGATCACCAGAATTGCTGTCATGACACAAACTGCGATAAACGCAGGAAGGTTGAAGATTGCCGTTACGTGCGGAAGAGATTCAGCATTCATTCCGGCTGCTTTTAGTGCCGGAGCGATTGTTGTCAGAACTTCCCATCTTCCCTGGAAAAAGTACAGCTCCTGTCCGGGCGTTTCGATCAATCGCGGCGGCAGGTGAATGCCAAAGTCCTGCAGCAAGCTGACCAGATTACCGCTTAACCCTGAAGCCACAGTTGCCGCGCTGAAGGCATATTCCAGAATCAAATCCCAACCGATGATCCAGGCGATGAACTCTCCCATCGAAGCGTAGGCATAGGTGTACGCTGAGCCGGAAACAGGAATCATCGAAGCCAGTTCCGCATAACACAGCCCCGCAAACGCGCAGCCTAGACCAGCCAATATGAATGACAGCGTAATGCTAGGCCCCGCGAATCGTGCTGCGACGGAACCGGTGATGACGAAAATGCCTGCGCCAATGACCGCGCCAATGCCCAGTGCAATCAAGTTCAGCGGGCCAAGCACACGCTTCAGTCCGTGCTGACCTTCTTCGCGCGCTTCGGCCAGAATTTTGTCCAGAGGTTTGGTGATGAACAGTCCGCTCATGAAATCGTCTCCGTGTTGAAATTTGGAGTGCGGCGTGTAGCGCCGCTTTCATTCTGTTTTTGCTAGTGGTGAATTTCGTGATGTTTGGGAAAGCGGCGCTACACGCCGCACTCCAAAGAGGAGCGTGATCCTAAAGATCGGTTTTTAACTTGAATAGCTTTTTGTGATAGGTCGGCTGTTAGTTGTGACGAATGCGGACTGAGGCGTTATGAATTCAGAGAGAAGCTCCAAATTAGAGCAAGCCGCCGAGCAAGCTTTGCAGCTTTTCGCGGTAGCTGCGGCTGAGCATTAGTTCCTGGCCGCTGTGCAGGATGACCTGGTATTCGCCGTGCGACCAGTGGCGAAGCTCGCGTATGCGGTCCAGGTTGACGATTTGCGAGCGGTGAATGCGTGCAAAGCGTTGCGGATCCAGTTGCGCTTCCAGGCTGCTGATGGTTTCGCGCAACAGGTAGGAATCTTTTTTGACGTGCAGATTGACGTAATTGCCTTCGGCGGTGATCCAGTCAATCTCTTCCGTTTTAAGAAAAAAGATGCGGCCATTGGTTTTGATCACCAGCCGTTCCAGATGTTTTGGCTTCGTTCGTTGTTCTTCCAGCAAAGCCAGGATGCGCTGACTGACATCGTTTGGCTGTTCACGCTGCAACTGAGCTTTTGCGCGCTGCAAGGCTTTGCCGAATCGTTCGCGGTCAAACGGTTTCAGCAGGTAATCCACGGCGTGGACTTCAAACGCGCTGACCGCATATTGATCATAAGCCGTCACGAAAATCACCATCGGCAATTGGTCGGCGTTGAGCGCCGCCAGAACTTCGAAGCCGTCTACCTCTGGCATCTGCACGTCCAGAAAAATCAGGTCGGGACGTTCGTCTTGAATGATGCTGATTGCTTCGTGGCCGTTGGCGCATTCGCCCACAAGGGTGAAATCTGGATCGCGGCGCAACATCTCGCGAATGACCGTGCGGCCAAGTGGTTCGTCGTCCACGATGATGGCTCTGATAAGTTTCGATTCAATTGCCATTGCACGATTAGGCAGTACAGGAAGCGGCAGAGACTTGGCGGCATTCTTGCGAAAAACCAGGTCGCTATTGCTCCCTGTACCGCATCAATCTCCATTTCTGTTGATGGGAATTTCCATTGTCACCAGCACGCCGCCGCTCGACGAATGATCCAGCGCAAAGCTCTGCCAGTCTCCGTAAAGCTGCCGCAGCCGTTCTTTGGTGTTGGACAGACCAACGCCGCCGCGCGTGACTTGATTGCCGTTGCGAGGCATCTGCAAACCAATGCCGTCATCTTCTACCTGGACGCGCAACACTTCACCAGAACGCCGCGCGCGAATCTGAATGTGCCCGGTGCCTTTCCGCAGCAGCACGGTGTATTTGATCGAATTTTCCAGCAATGGTTGCAGAATCAGATTCGGAACCCGCACGTCCAGCGCGTCAGGATCAATATCCATCGTCAGTTCCATTCGATCCTGAAACCGTATGCGTTCGATTTCCAGATAACAGCGCAAAAACTCCATTTCCTGCCGCAGCGTGACTTCCTGCGCGCCAACGTTATCCAGCGTCATTCGTAAAAAATCGCCTAGTCGAGCCGTCATGCGGTTGGCGGCTTCGACATCGGTCATTTGCAACGCCGAAATCGAATTCAGTGTGTTGAACAAAAAATGCGGATGCAGTTGCATCTTCAGCGCCAGCAATTGCGCCTGCGCCAGTTGCGCTTCCAGTTGCGAAGCGCGCAATTTGCCTGCTTGGGATTGTTCGTAATATTCGATGACGTTGCTGACCAGCAGAAAGGTGCCGTAACTCATCAGCCCGGTCGGCAGATTGAACAGCAAATCGGAAGCGTACAGGTCCGTCAACGAAGGCATTCTTCGGTAAACATCCACGTACAACAGCCAGCAAATCGGCAGATAGACAATTCGGTGGGCAATCGCCAGCGCCAGACCTGCAACCACGTGGATCGAAGCGTTTCGCAGCCAAGCCGCTCGTTCCAACGGAAACCTTCGCGTGAGTAAAAACACCACCGGAGCCAGTGCCGCCCACAAAATCCAATAGGGAATTTCCCACACCAGCATCTGCAACAGTGTCGGCGGCGTGCTGAAAATGGCGACGTAATGGCTGGAAAAGAAAAAGTAATTCAGCGTAAACGACACCGCGATCAGCATCCAGCCCGCCGCAATGGAAACCCATAAGATTTTATGTCGCTGCCACATAGTCACAAAAAGAAAAACAGGATCAACGTTTGCCGCATTTGAAGCCGCGTCCGTTGATCCTGTCAATTGAAATGTCAGGGCTGTTTATTTGTCAGGCCAGACTGGCAAGCGCCCAGCACTCCACGGAGCGCCAACGCTTTCCAAGCCCTTTTCCAGTTTGGGCAAATCCACTTCCAGCAAGGTTTTCAGCTTGGCCATTGCCACTTTGAAATCATCGGCGGCGATGGCGTACTGATCTTGTTGGGTTTGTGTGGGACGCAACGCCGACATGCGAATGCGCTGCGAAATGCCACTGACGCGTTGATTGATCGAAGGCGGCGGAATGTCCGTCAGGTCACGACCGCCGCGCAAAGCTCCCAACACCTCGTCTGCCTTGTCGTCAATGGCATTGACTTCGTTCAGCAATGCCTGATTGCTGCCGGGGGCTTCCAGCGCAGCCCGTTTCATCAAACCAAGTTTGGTTTTGGCGGTTGTCGCTGCATCGGTTGCTCCGGCGACGGCACGTTGCAGTTTGATAACCTTTCGCTGGAACTCAGCCAGAATCGTTCGATCCTGCTGGGTCATTTTTTCCGTGCCTTCGGCAACGACGTTGAAACTTTGCGTGCCGGGCAGGGGAGTGATGACGCCGTTGATACGCTTGGCCATCGTCACGGTGTATTTGCCGGGCATCGCCAGTTCGCCTTGTGGACCGAATCCGCCAAAGCCGCCTCCGCCACCACCAAGTGCTTCAAGGTCAACTCCCGGAGGCAGTTGCGGCGCGGCGGCTACGATCGGAGGCGCATAACGGAAATCCCAAACGACACGCTGAATGCCTGGCAGTGCCGGAGCGGTCAGCCGACGAATGGCTTCGCCTTTGGCGTCGCTGATGGTGAACAGCAACGCGGGCGCTTCTTCTTCGGCTTCATCGCGCAGTTCTTGCCGAGTCGGATATTTGATCGGCTCGTTTTTGCGCGTCGCTTCGCGTTCGGCGGCTTGGCGAATCTGGCGTTTCGTGCGGATGGGTTCTTTCATGTAGTACGTGAACGTCGCGCCATAAGCCGGATTTTGCGCCAGATACTGCGAAGCTCCCTGACTGCCGACAGCGGCAGAGGATCGGATGTACATCAGGGTGTCTTTCACCGGAAACAAATTAGATTCCTGTGCCAGCACTTCAGCTTTCACGCCACGCAAGGGCGAGTAATCGTCCAGAACGTAAAAGCCTCGTCCGAAGGTCGCCAGAACCAGGTCGTGTTCGCGCTTATGGATGACGATGTCGCGCACGGCAATGGTCGGCAAACCACCTTTTAACTGAATCCATTTGGTGCCGCCGTCCACGGTGAAAAAAGCTCCGAATTCCGTGCCAATAAACAGCAGGTTCGGATTGACCGGGTCTTCGGCGATGGCGTACACCGAACCGCGTTCGGGCAGGTTGCCATTGATCATCGTCCAGGTTTTGCCTGCGTCCGTGCTTTTCACCGGATACGGTTTGAAATCGCCGTTCTGGTGATTGTTGTAAAGCGCATAAACCGTGTTAGCGTCGTGCTGTGAAGCCAGCACGCGATGCACGTAACAGCCTTCGGGAATTTCCAAAACCTTTTCGACTTTGCGCCAGGTTTTGCCCGCGTCTTCTGTGATGTTCAGCAATCCGTCGTCGGTGCCGACATAAATCAACCCTTCTTTTTTCGGCGATTCCGAAAGTGCGGAAGCATTGCCATACAGCGCCGTGGATTGGTGTTTGGCCACGGCATCCGGCCCCCAGATTTTGCCGAAAACCGGCAGCTTGTCCCGATCCAATCCGCGTGAAAGGTCGCCGCTGACGACTTTCCAGTCATCGCCGCGGTTGTCGCTGCGGAACAGTTTGTGACCGCCAAAATACAGCCGTTTGCTGTTGTGCGGACTGATGATCAGCGGCGAATCCCAGTTGTAGCGTTGCGATTCTTCGGCTTTGCCTGGAATTGGAACGATGCTGACGCGTTCGCCAGTCAGTTTGTTGAAACGCACCAACCCGCCGTTCTGGCTTTCGGCATAAATTGTGTTTGGATCTTCGGGATCAACACGCGAAACGAATCCGTCTCCGCCATTGGTTGTGAACCAGTCGGAATTCGGAATGCCAGCCGCACTACGCGTTCTGACCGGGCCGCCCAAAGAGTTGTTATCCTGGGTTCCGCCGTAAACGTTGTAGAAAGGCGATTGCTGGTCAATGTCTACGTCGTAAAACTGCGCAATAGGCAGGTTGGCTTTGAAATGCCAGTTTGTGCCTTTGTCCAGGCTTTCGTATACGCCGCCGTCGCAACCTACCAACAGGTAATTTGTGTTGTTCGGGTCAACCCAGATGGCGTGATTGTCCACGTGCTTCAAGCGTTCGCCCAACGGACGCTGGGTTCTGCCGCCGTCATCGGAAACCTGGAAAACTACGTTTGGAATATAAATGCGATCCACGTTTTTCGGATCGGCAATGATCTGCCCGTAATACATGCCCTGTGCGATGGTGGGGCTGGTTCGTTCCCAGGTTGCGCCTTTGTCGCTGGAGCGGTAAATGCCGCTGCCTTGCGCGGCGGCTTCGACCGTGGCGTACACAACGTTGTTGTCCGCAGGAGAAATTGACAGCCCGATGCGGCCAAGATCGCCAGCGGGCAAACCGCCGCGAAGTTTCGTCCATGTGGCTCCGCCGTCCGTGGATTTGTGAATCGCGCTTTCGGGACCGCCGTTGATCAAGGTGTAAAAGTGGCGGCGTCGTTGCCAGCTTGCAGCGTACACGATGTCCGGGTTCGAAGGATCAATCACAACATCCGTCACGCCAGTGTTTTCGCTGATTGAAAGCACGGCTTTCCAGGTTTTGCCACCGTCAGTGGTTTTGTAAAGCCCGCGATCTCCGCCCGCTGACCACAACGGACCTTGCGCGGCGACGTACACTGTTTTGCCATCGCGCGGATCAATGGCAATGCGGCCAATATGTTCGGATTTTTCCAAACCGACTTTGCGAAAGCTTCTGCCGCCGTCTTCGGATTTGTACACGCCATCGCCGTAACCGACGCTGCGTTGGCTGTTGCGTTCGCCCGTTCCAACCCATACCACCGAAGTGTCTTTCTGATCAAGCGCCACCGCACCAATTGAAAATGCGCCGTAGTTATCGAACACCGGCGTCCAAGTCGTACCTGCGTTGACAGTTTTCCAGACTCCGCCTGATGCCGCAGCAATGAAGAATTTGGCGCGGTCGTTCGGATCAACGGCAAACGCAATCACGCGCCCACCCACAACTGATGGGCCAATCGAACGAAAACGAAGCCCGCCAAACGTCGGCGTAGACATTGGGTCAGACGGACGCTCTGGTCCGCCTTCGGCGCCTTGAGCGCCAGCGGGTGGCCCGCCTTGCCCGCCGCCTCTGCGGCCTTGCGCGTGAGTGGAAAGAAGCGCAAAGGCAAAGAATAGAACTACAAACGATAGTATCTTCAGATATCTCACGGTAATGATCTCCTAAGTGGTATAGCTAAAAAACGGGACTTGGTACGAATTCCCGGACGGTTTCGCTAAGAAAGAGAAGGCTGCGTTCACTTCACCGGGTTTGGCGGATTCAAATATCCTGCCAGAAAGCGCCAGATTTCCGCGCGCGATTCTTTTGCCAGTTTGGTGTCAATGCGATTAAAGATGTGGCCGCCCGGAGCGTTTTCGTAAATCTTATAGTCAAACTTTTTGCCTGCGGCTTTCAGTGCCTGAATCAAATGTTCAACTTCCAATACGTTGACGTCTTCGTCGTTGGTGTTGGTGTGAATCAGCAACGGCGTTTGCAACTTTTCGGCATTCCAGGCTGGTGAACGGCGTTTGTATTCGTTGACGTTTTGTTCGGCGGTTTTGCCGATGTGGTAAGGAGCTGAAAACAAATCACGATAAGCCTGATTTTTGTAGCCCATGCGCGCCACAATGTCGCTGACGGGAACTCCTGCATAGGCGACTTTGTAATCCTGTGGCCAGTTGAAAATATTCATCAGCGTGATCATTCCGCCGTGGCTCCAACCCAGAATGCCAACGCGCTGCGGATCAATGTTCGGATGGTTTTCCACCATCCATCGCTTGCCGGCCAGCACGTCGTCGTTTTCCAGTCCGCCATAATCAATCAATTGCCAGAACCCACGTCCGTAGCCTGTGCTGCCTCTGTAATCCGGAGCGATGATGGCGTACCCCTGTTCGACAAGTTCGCGGATGACATGAAACGAAGAGTTGTTGAAATCGCCATGAACTCCGCCGTGAACGTAAATCAGCAGCGGCAGTTTGGCAGCGGCGAACTTTTTCGGGATGAAGGTAAACGCGCGAATGACGACCGGATTGTTTGCGCCCTGTCCTGTCGGATTCGGAATCACGCGCGGCGGCGGGCCTGTGTAACTGACTTTATCAACAATGGCGATGTCGTCCATCCGGCGAAACCACATCAGATCGTCAATGTCTTTAACGATGGTCTGTTCCAAGGTTGCCAGGCGCTCTTCCAACGCGCGAAGACGTTGCAAGGTTGGGTCTTCAGACGCCGCACGTTCCTGGGCCAGGCTGGGTGCAGTTAG
>CAYLJQ010000275.1:0-8664 GCA_964383955.1 uncultured Heliomicrobium sp.
GTTGGTTTCCCCATAAGAAGCTTCTCCCCTAGAACGGGTAGGGGAAAAATAATTGCCCTACCTTTGACTGTCAAGGCGAGGGCAAGTCGAAAGAAAAATATTGATATTGATGAGGCTGATGCTTGTTTACAGAAGCGTTCGCTCAATCAGCCACCACCCGCCAGCCAGCGCAATCAGAATGGAAAAAGCCGGAACATAGCGCGGAATGAACTTTGGTTGTTCGCGCAATTTCCAGATCAGCGGCAGGATCAAAGCGGCAATGACGATCTGGCCAAGTTCGACGCCGAGGTTAAACGAAAACAGCGGAACGATTGCGCCGCTTCCCTGGTCGGCAATGCCAAGTTCGCGCAGTACTGACGCAAAGCCAAAGCCGTGAATCAAACCGAACCCAAACGTCAGCAGCCAGCGTTTGCTGGTGTCGCGGCGAAACAGGTTTTCCAGCCCGACGTAAACAATCGAAACGGCGATCATGGGTTCGACAATCCACGAAGGCAGATTGACGACGTTAAACGTCGCCAGCGCCAGTGTGATCGAATGAGCGACGGTAAACGAAGTGATGATCTTCGCCGCTTCGCGCAGGCTGCTGCCTGCCAACAGCAGCGCCAACAAAAACGCCAGATGATCAAACCCGAACGCGATGTGTTCCAACCCAAGCACGAAAAATTCCTTGAACGATTGCCCGGCTTTTGCGGCCTCGCTTAATGCGACGGCGGAAGGCTCGTAGCTTGTGGCTCCGGCAATCAGCATTTTTGAACCGGCGAGCTTTTCACCGCCGATCAATTCCAGATACTGGCGATGTCCGCGCGGCAACCGTTCGATCAGGTTGGATTGCAATGTGAAAGTGTCAGCTTCCGGTTTGGCGAAGGAAAACTGGAAGTGAATACCGTTGCTGTCATCAAGCTTGATTTCGCCAACGTCCAACGAAACCGGTTGCCCGGCAACGCTGACGCTGATTGCTTCGGCGGCAAGCGACTGAAGCTGCGGCCTGGCTTGCGCAAATTCTTCTTCAGAAATGTTTCCGTCACGGTTGGCATCAAGCGCCAGAAGCGATTCGATGTCTGCGCGCGCGTAAGTCAATTGCGCTTCGACCCGATTGCCGTTCAATTTCAGCACGGCGGCGCTCAAGCCCGGATCGTGAGCAAAGGCGCTGGCGACAGCGACAATCAGGAAAACCAGGATCAGGCATAGAGCGGGAATCAGCTTTACGAACCGAGCGTAAGTATTCATAACATTCTGGAAAGTGTTCTGTTACCGCAGAGGCGCAAAGCGTCGCAGGGGTTTCGCAGAAAGTCTCCTCATACTTTCCGCGTTGCCTGAAGCGTTCCTTGCGACTCTGCGGTAAACCGGTAAACGCGATTGTTTATTTGGCGAAGCCGACGATCTTGCGACCGTTTTGCGGCGTGGATTCGTATGGGAAGACTTTGCTGTATCCCAGTTCGTTTCCAGTCACACCGTCAACGTTGGTGAAATTCAGCGGATTCACCTTCAGGTTGTTCGGATCGCGCAAATCGCTAGTCAGCGCAATGACAGCGATGTCCACCACGTCGTCGCCGAAGCGGCGTCCGTTCGGCCATCCGCCCGGCACAAAGAATTTGCCGGCAGGCTGACCTAAAACCTGACTTGGCAGACGGAAAGGATGACCGGCAGCGCGGCTTTCCAAAACGTCTCCGCCAAAAATGCTCAGGCGAGAAAAGCCCGCGTCATCCGGATTTGTCGCATCGGTCGCACCGTTGCCAGCCAGACGAACCGGATCAGTCGAAAGATCAACCTTGATCAGGTCTGGGATGTAGATCGCCGCGATGTCAGCGCGGTTTCGGTCAATCGCCACCGTCTGGCCACCGGCAACCAACGCGTTGATCAGCGTTGCCAGTTCCGGGCTTTCGGCGTATTTGCGGAACAGTTGGGAATCAACCGTCGGCAGCGTGCGGCTGTACGTGTCCTTGTCTTCCAGGGCGACCAGGCCTTCGTTGAACAACGGATTGCCCTGGCGTGCCACCTGCACCCAGGTTGGACGGCGAATCAGGTCCAGAATCCCGCGCCCTTCGTTGCCAGCCACAGGCATCATCAACCGGCTGGTCGTGGCGAACACGCCAACCGTTTGCTGATCTCCGCCTACTTCGCTGAGTGGAACGCGCAGTGACATCAAATGCACATTGAAACCGCCCTGTGCATCCTGTCCGGGATTGCGAAGCTTCAGCAGGTCAAAAATTGACTGAACATCCGCATAAAATCCGTCATCGCGTTGACCGGCAAACGCCGTGTAGCCGTTTGCGAAAGTGGAGATTGCTTGTTGCGTGTATTTATCCAGCGCAGTGGCGGTTGCCACGCCTTTGCGAGCAGGGTTTTCGCCGTTATCGCCTTCGTTATAAAACGGCGTCGCGTTGCCCTGATTGTTCGGCGGAACCACGCCAGTGCCAATCTGCGAAGTCGTGCCGAAACGATTGTCAATTTTTGTGATGGTGTATGTCTGCGTCAGGTTCTGTGCGGCGTCATCAATGTTTTGGACCACGCCCAGGTAAGACTGAAGTATGGTTTTCTGGCTTTTGAATTTGGTTTGAAATTCAAAGCGGTAGGTAATCGTCGGACGTCCAAGCGCCATATCGCTTCCAAGAGAAACGTGAATTTCGTAGCGCACGTTTTCGTCGAAGTTATATTTGTTCGGGCCGACTCCAGGATTCTCGTGCGGATAAACGCCCAGCGCCAGGTTCAAGGCCTTGACGCCATTGGCATCCGGTCGAACGAACGCGTACACGTCGGTGGTATTCGCAGATGGATCGCGCGTGATTAACGGAGCATCCATGTGGCTGGAAGCATACGTTGGGAGCGAGAGAGCAGGCAGCAGAGCGATTGCTGCAACCAGCGATAGCACTGCGCCTTTTTTGAATTGTCTCAACAGTCTAGTCATCGGAGTTTACTCCTTCAAAAATGCAAAGTTGTAGGTTTAGCCCAGACGTCTGAGCCGTTGTTTGTGGCACCAGACACACAAAGACTATTGCGCCAATCGCCTGGGGATGTCTTTGCGTGTTGTGATCGAGGAAAGTTACAGCTTTAACTGCCGCAGTTGATTTATTTCACTGGGCAGCAAAGTGTTTTGTATGGCCGAAGCGCGTTTCAAAAATTGCCGCGCTTCAGTGGGTTGATTGGCCTTTGCCGCGAGGACTGCGGCGTGCAGAAAAAGCCTTGCGTCCGCCGTGCCGGTGGTCAGGGATTGTTTCATCGTCTGCCAGGCTTCGTCGTGATTGCCCGCAGCCGACTGCGCCCAGGCCAGCGCATCCAGCGTGAAAACGTCCCGGCGTTGTTTTAATTCGTCTTCAGTAAGTTTCAGCGCCGTGGCGACATTTTCACCGCGTGTCGCCAGATAAACGGCGTAGCTGCGCGGGTCGTCTTTTGCGCCATCAGCATTCAACTGGGCTTCAACTTTTTGCGCTTCATCGGCGCGACCAGCCGCACGCAACGCGTCAGCCAGCGCCCAGCGATATTCCGGCAAAGGATTCTTTTTTGCGGCGCGCTCCAGCAAGGGCGCAGCTTCGTCAAATTTGTTTTGGGCCATCAGCACACGGCCACCAGCCAACAGCGCAGGCGCGTAACCCGGCTGCAATTCCAGCGCCAGTTCGCAACTTGCCGCCGCCTGTTTCAATTCCCCGGCTTGCAGTTCGTACAGCGCCACTTTGCTCCAGGCCCACGCCGAAGCTTCCGCATCGCCAGCGCCGGAAGCCTGGGCTGACATTCGCATCAAAACACGAGCGCCGCTTAAATCGCCTTTCAGCCAGCGAACGTGCGCGGCACGGCTGTAAGCCTGCGGCCCGGGTTTCAATTCCATCATGCGTTGATACGCTGCGATGGATTCGTCCAGCTTGCCTTGCTCCATCAGCACATCGCCAAGCAAGCCAAAGTCGAATGCCAGCCCTCGCGAAGCCGTAAGCTGACGCGCAATTTGCTCGGCTTCGGCAAACCGGTGCAGGCTGTGCAGCACATGTCCGCGCAATAAAAGCGCGCCCTGCTTTGCCGATTGTTGTGACATTGGCGAAAACGATTGCGCCGGTGGTTGCAGCTTCGCCAATTGGATGCTTTTTGCTTCCAGACACACGGCGCATTGTTCGGCCAGCTTGTAAAAACCGGGATCAAAACTGGCGCGGGCTTTTTCGACGTAATTCCAACCCAGCTTTTCAATCGCTGGCAGCGATTGTTGCTGGTTCTGGCTTGCGCGAATCTTCTTTTGCGCGTCGCGAATTTCTTCATCAAGCTTCGCGTTGCCGTCATGGTCAGCCAACGCAATCTCGCAAGAGGGCAAACTCATTGACGCTGCATCCGTCGTTCGACAAGCATTTGTCGCCAGCGTCGAAATCATCAACAGTCCGAACCCAATCCATCGTCGCATCGTTCTCAGCTCCTGGTTAAAACAGTTCAGGGGACCAGTTCAATAAGACCGTGTTTGAGAAGTGATGATGGGGGAGATTCGCCAAAGCGCCAGGACAGAAAGTCGGCATTCGCCAAACCTGCTGGTTCCATCATCACTTCCGAAACACGACCTTCGATAAAACTCTTCGCGGCACACTTCTCCTTCCGCATTCACGGGCGGGAAATTTCTTCCGTCCGTGAATGCGTGGTGAGAAGTAATAGTGAGCCTGGTAAATGGTTGTTAGCGTTCAACGATTCGACGGTTGGCGAATTCCTGAAATCGCGAATCGTCGTTTGCGCCTTTTCCTTCGCGCGATAGCCGAGCGGCCCGGCCCAATTCAGCCACAACCGGTTCGACTTCCGCCGCAAGGCTGTTCAACCGTGTCAGCGACAAGGTGTAATTCCCGGTCCGGTTTGGCGCAAAAGGCGTGGCGACAATTACATACACGCCAGTTTCGGGCAGCGTGAAGGTAATTTGCGCATCCTGACCGCCCCCGCTGTTGTCGTCGGCGGCGACAGTCGCACCGTTGTTTTTGTTCAACAGCAGCAATGAATCAAAGGCAGCCGAAGCCAGCTTGATCTGAACGCGGTCGCCGCCGACACCGGCAAACCAGTACGCATCCAGATAATCTCCGGCAGCCGTTTGCAGATCGCCAGCGGCAATCTGTCCATTGATGGTCGCGCCAAAGGCGACGCTCTGCATCGAGTTGCCGATCAGTCGCAGCGTATAACCGCCTTTGCCACCGGGGTTATCTTCCGCGCTGGTGACAACCAGAATATATTCACGCGTTTCAGGAATTGCCGTCAGCAGCAAGGCGTTGTTGTTGACAATGTCTCCGTCGCCAAGGCCTCCAAGGTCATCATCCGAAGCCACGGCAGTCAACGTACCATTGGTTTCGCGTTTGTACAGAACCAGCGACGGATCAAATGTCGAAGCGCGCAGATCGAACGCGACTCCCGTTCCCGCCGCAGCCGTAAAGCTGTAAGCGTCGAAGTAGTACGTGCGGAAGTTTGCGCCCAGCAACACCTGATCATCCGTCGTCAGCGCGCCGCCAATCGTTTGGCCGATGGCAGCCGTCTGCAAAACCACTGCTGGCGCAGTGCCGCCAATTCGGAACGTGACAACGTTTGAAGTTTGGCCGTTTGCTGTAACCTGCAAACCAACCTGTCCGGCACCCGCCAGTTGCGGCGGAATGATGACGTTGAGCTGATCCAATCCTTCAAAATCAGGATGCCGCCCCGCGTAAGTCACTGTGGCCGTCACGCCTTGAATCGTAACGGTGACCGATTCGGCAACGCCGTTTTGGTCGGTGGGATTTGCTGCCGGTGTGTTGCGTATTCCAGTGGTGAACAACACCAAATAATTTGGCTTCTGCGGTGTGCCCGGATCAACCACGCGTTCGGTGCCGTCCGGGTTAACCAGCGAAACGTAATTGATTCCGTCGCTGGTCACAAAACCGGCAGCCGTGCCGCGTCCGCTGGAATTGACGGTGAAAATTCCCGGTGAAGTGCGATTGATGGAAACCGATCCGCTGCGCGTTGTTCCGTTGGCATTGGTCACCGTGACGACTGCCTGGCCATCTGGAACATTGCTAGGCACGCGGAAATTGATTTGCGTGTTGCTGACAAAAAATAACCCGGCGTCGGTTCCGTTGACGGAAACTTTCAACCCGCCCAACGTTGTCGGCAGCGGCTGAGAAGTAGCCTGCGCCGATTGTCCATTTGTCGTCTGGAAAGTTCCAAACATCGCCGTGATGACGTCCGGAGCCAGGGTGTCGCCGACAAAGCTGGCGGCGTTGACTGCGGCAAATCCGGCCTGTTGGGCAGACGGAACGAATGTCGTTGCCACGGCAATGTCGCGCACGACTTCATTGACGCCAATCGTGCCGATTGCAGTTGCTGTGCCGCTGAGCAAGTTGATGGTGTAAAGCTGGGATTGCGTCGCGCCGGATGCCGTCAGCGAAGCGTAATTCGCGCCGCTGTCGGAAATGTCGAACCCGGCATCGTTCGTCGTATTGACGCCCAAAGCGCCAATGGTGAACAGTGTGCCCGCGTTTGGCGAAACCGGCGCGCCTCCGGGTGAACCTTGCCGAACCAGAATGTCCAGCGTCGAATCAATGCCGAATAACGTCGTCGAAGGAGTTCCGGCAACGTTGTTCGTGTACGCGACTGCCGTTACGTTCGGGTTGGCGCTGGCATTTGCGTCGCCCGGTGCATACGCAACATTAGTGTCGGTTCCGGCCAAAGCGCCGTTGTTTGGATTCAACCGCAGGCTTTGATCGGCATCGCTGACAACCCGAATGCGATCCGGCACCGGATTGAAATCAACGCCAAACGACGTGCCGGCTAGGACGGGCGTAAAGGCTGGACCTGCTGGCGTCGCCGCTCCTGTAAGCGTATTGATCGTGTAAACGCGGCTGGCGCTGCTGAGCGCAAAAAGCTGACCGCTGACCGGACGGAAATCAATTCCAGCCACCGTTTCGCCTGCGCCAAGTCCCGTAATCGGCGCTGTGCTCAAAATCGTTCCGGGTGCCAGGCTGTTGAAACTGACCAGATTATTGCCCACCGTCACCGCGAAAACGGTTTCGACGCGCACAGCAATCGCAATGTCACGAATGGGCGCTCCGCCGCCAATTTCGCCGATCAGAGTTGCCGCTCCGGAAGTCGTGTTGATCGCGTACAAGCCGGACGTTGCTGCTCCTGCCGCAGTCAGCGAAGCGAAAGCTGCGCCGGTTTGCGTCGCAATATCGAACCCAACCTGATCGCTGGTGTTGACGTTCAGCGCGCCCACGGTCGTCATCACTCCGCCGTTTGGTGAATTCGGCGTGCCGCCAACCGAACCTTGTAGCGCCAGCGTATCGGTTCCCGAATCAATCACATACAAAGTCGTGGTTGTCGCTCCGGCCTGGCTGTTTGTGTAGGCAGCTCCGACGATGGTTGGATTGGCACTGACATTCGGGTCTCCTGCCGCATACGTCAGATTGGTGTCAATACCAGCGACAGTTCCATTGTTTGGGTTCAACCGCAAATTCTGTTCTGCGTCGCTGACAAGGCGAATGCGGTCAGGAACCGGATTGAAGTCAAAACCAAAGGCATTGCCATTCAGCGGCGGGTTGATTGCCGCACCGCCAACCGCAGTGGCTTCGGCTGTTGTGGTATTGATGGTCAATACACGGCTGGCGCTGGTGATGGCAAACAGTTGTCCGGTCGCCGGACGGAAATCAATGCCCAAAACGGACTCGGCTCCCTGCAATCCGGTGATTACACGCGTAGTGACGGCACCCGGCGTCCCGCTGTTGAAGCTCAACAATTGATTATTGGCATTAACGGCGTAGATGGTTTCGACCCTGGTGACAATGGCAATGTCCCGAACTACATCCGTCCCGCCGATTGCGCCAATCATCGTTGCCGCGCCGGTTGTCAGATTGATTGAATACAGCGCCGAAGTCGTCGCCCCTTGCGCAGTTAATGAAGCCAGCGCTGCGTCACCGGGAGCGGAAATATCGAAACCAACCTGATCGGTCGTATTTACGCCCAAGGCTCCGATGGTGGCCAATTGCCCAGTGTTTGGCGAAGTCGGCGCGCCGCCCGCCGAACCTTGCCGCACCAAAATGTCCAGATTGGAATCAATACTGAACAGCGTTGTGGCGGTTGCCGCATTGAAATTGTTTGTGTAAGCAGAGGCGACCACATTTGGATTTGTATTCGCGTTGGCATCGCCTGTCGGGTAATTCAAATTTGTATCCGTGCCTGCGACAGCGCCTGTGTCAGGGTGCAATCGCAAATTCTGATCGGCGTCGCTGACCAGCCGAATGCGGTCAACGGTTGGATTGAAATCAACGCCGAAAGAAGCGCCGGACAATGCCGGGGTGAGTGCGGCGCTGCCGATTGCGGTTACAGCCCCTGTCAAAGTATTGATGGTGTAGATGCGGCTGGCGCTGCTGATACCGTAAAGCTGTCCGGTGCGCGGTCGAAAATCAATCCCTGTAATCGTTTCTCCCTGAGCGAGTCCGGTGATGGGAGACGTGCGAATGATCGCACCGGGCGTAATGGCGTTAAAACTAATGAGACTGTTTCCGGCGGTCACGGCATAAACCGTTCCTTCATATTGCTGGTCCAAAGCCTGAGAACTGCTTGCGTGCGCTGAAGGCTCTATTGGCAGTATGGCTCCGGAAAAAAGAAAGACCGTCGCATTGAGCAACCCAGCCAAACCAAGAGCAAATGTTATTCTGAGCAATGTTCGTTTGTTCATCTTCTTCATCGGAC
>CAYLJQ010000276.1:0-8651 GCA_964383955.1 uncultured Heliomicrobium sp.
ATTTAGAACGGGTCAGCATCTGGCTTTACAATCAGGACAAAACAAAGATCGTTTGCCAGGATTTGTTTGAACGCGGCATCAGTGAACACAGCGAAGGAACGGAGCTGTCAGCCACTGATTTTCCTGCTTATTTCGCGGCACTGGGCGAAGACAAAATAATTGCCGCGCACGATGCGATGCATGATCCCAGAACGATTGAGTTTGCTGATAGCTATCTGCAGCCGCTGGGGATCGTTTCCATGCTGGATGCCCCCATCAGCATTCTGGGCAAAGTGGTCGGCGTTGTTTGCAATGAACAAGTCGAAACTCCACGGCATTGGTCTGCGGAGGAAGAATCGTTCGCCAGTTCTGTCGCCAACTTTGTGGCCATGGTGATTGAATCTGCTGAGCGCCAAAAGGCCAGAAGGTCCATGGATCGTCTGGTCGAAATCCTGCAATTGACGCCGGATTTTGTCGGCATCACCAACGTGGACGGCCATGCGCCGTTTATGAACAGTGGCGGCAGAAAAATGCTGGGCATTGGCGAAAATGAAGATATTGCAGATTTAGAGCTGAATGATTTTTTGCCGGAACAGGCAGGAAAACAATATCGGGAAGAAGCCTTGCCGCTGATGCTGATTGATGGAGTCTGGGCCGGAGAAAATAAGCTGCGGCGCCGCGATGGAACCGAGCTGACCGTCTCTCAGGTGATGATTGCCCACAGGAACAAAGAAGGAAAAGTCGAATATCTGTCCGCAATCATGCGCGACATTACAGGGCAGAAACAGGCGGAGCAGGCTTTGCGGCGGAGTGAGGAGCGCTACCGGGCGCTTTATGAAGACAATCCTTCAATGTATTTCACCGTGGACGCTGATGGCATTGTGCTATCGGTCAATCGGTACGGCGCAGAGCAAATGGGATACAGGGTTAAAGAGCTGGTGGGCAAACCCGTTTTTGATGCTTTTCATAAAGACGACAGGACCGCAGTTGCCGAACGTCTGAGAGCCTGTTTGCAGACGCCCGATAAGGTTGTGGAGTGGGAATTTCGCAAGGTGCGAAAAGACGGTTCGTTGATATGGGTCAAGGAGTACGTTCGGGTCGTGTATGACGGTAATGGCAAACCTGTCGTTCTGATTGTCTGTGACGACATTACCGAACGGAAAAAGGCCGAAGCGGAAATTCATAAGCTGAATTCCGACCTGAAAGAATCCAGCCAACAGATGCGGCGGCTGGCCACACATTTACAGAAAGTTCGCGAACTTGAACGCAAACGTATCGCCCTGGAAATTCACGATGAACTGGGGCAACAACTTACCAATCTCAAGTTCCAATTGAAGCGATGCTCGGATGAAGTTGCAAAAAGCAATCCTGAAGCAAAAGAGAAAACAGAAACGTTGAGTGAGCTTGCTGGGGAAATGATGAAAACAGTTCGCCGAATCGCCACTGACCTCAGGCCCGGCGTTTTGGACGAATTCGGGCTGGTTGCTGCGATTGAATGGCAATTGCGTGAGTTTACAAAAAACACGCGAATTAACGTTTCATTGCGTAAATCAATGGACGAAGTTCAGATTGACGAAGACAGGGCCACCGCCGTCTTTCGGATTTTTCAGGAAACATTGACGAATATCGCCCGCCACGCAGAAGCTACCGAAGTCAATGTGACCTTGGATTGCAGAGACAACTTGTTGGTTCTGGAAGTGCGTGACAACGGCAAGGGCGTCACGGAAAAACAGCTTCGAAATTCCCGTTCGTTGGGTGTGCTGGGCATGCGCGAACGAGCCGCAATTTTCGGTGGCACGCTGGTAATCACAGGCATTGAAATGGTAGGAACAAAGGCAATGCTGGAAATGCCGTTAACCTAACGCCGCTACATCGTCTGAACCGGATCGAACGATCCCAATTCGACATCAGGAGAACAAAATGCTGATTGGCAAAGGCTACACTGATCAATTTCTATCCGACGCGGAAGTTCATGAACTCGCTGCTTCGGCATTGTCGCAGGCTGGCCTTGATGGCAAACGCGTCATCGTCATTATTCCTGACGGCACGCGCACTGCTCCAATTCCGCAAATGTTCCGGCTCTTTCATGAATTGCTTGGCGACAAAACCGCCGCATTGGATTTTTTGATTGCGCTTGGCACGCACCAGCCGATGAGCGAAGATGCAATCAATGAGCGGATCGGAGTGACGCCGGAAGAGCGCGCAGGCAAATACGCCAAGGTGAAAATCTTCAATCATTATTGGGAACTGCCGGAAACCTTTGTTGAGCTTGGTGTGATTTCGAAAGAAGAAATTGCCGAAATCAGCGACGGTTTGCTCAACGAAGCGGTCAAGGTAAAGCTGAACAAACTGGTTTTCGATTACGACCAGATCATTATTTGTGGCCCGACCTTTCCACATGAAGTTGTTGGCTTTTCCGGCGGCAACAAATACTTCTTTCCGGGAATCAGCGCAGGCGAAGTCATCAACTTTTCTCACTGGCTGGGCGCGCTGGTCACCAGCTATGAAACCATCGGCAAAAAATATACCGCCGTCAGAAAAGTGATTGATCGCGCCGCGCAGTTCATCAACCATCCCAAACTTTGCTTCAGTCTGGTCGTCAAAGGCGAAAGTCTGGCTGGGCTGTACATCGGATCGCCGGAAGAGGCCTGGGAAGCCGCCAGCGATTTGTCGTCCAAACTGCACATCGTTTGGGCGGATCGGCAATACAATCGCGTGCTTTCCGTCATGCCAAAGCTTTATGACGACATCTGGACCGGCTCGAAGGGAATGTACAAGATGGAGCCGGTCATTGCCGATGGCGGCGAAGTTATCATTTACGCGCCGCACATTGATGAAATCAGCTATTCGCACGGCAAAATTCTGGATGAACTTGGCTACCACGTGCTGGAATACTTCACCAAGCAATGGGACAGGTTCAAGGATTACCCATTGGGCGTGGTCGCACACAGCACGCACCTGACCGGCATTGGAACTTACGATCCCGAAACGGGTATCGAAAAACCTCGGATTAAAGTCACGCTGGCAACCAAAATTCCCAAAGAGCGCTGCGAACGATTAAACCTCGGTTACCTCGATCCTGACTCAATCAATGTCGAAGAATGGAAAGGCAGAGAAGCGGAAGGGATTTTGCTGGTTCCGAAAGCTGGCGAAATGCTGTATCGGTTGAAACCGAAAGCTGTTTCGGCCTAAGAGCACTGCCGTATTCAGGGGCGCAGGCTTTATCCTCCAAACAATTGGCGCGTCGCCTCAAGCGCCGCCGCCGCGTCAACCAATCCTCGCCCGGATTGTTCCGCGCTGTCGCCCGGCCCACGTGCCGTGTTGCGAATGATCGCGTAAACCTCTTCGTTAGTCAGCGTCCTTCCGCCCGGCCGCAGCGACATGCTCACAATCAAGGCGGCCAGACCGCTGACGAAGGCCGCCGCCGCTGATGTTCCCCCAGTACTTAAATATTGGTTGCCTTTATCGCTTGTAACAACGTCAACTCCTGGAGCGACAACGAACTGGTTGAAGGCGGGGCCATAGTTCGATCTCTCCCAGCGCTTGGAATCTTTACCCACAGCGCCTACAGCCAACACCCTGGGGTCGGAAGCAGGAAAATAAGGATCGGTGGTTCCATCGTTGCAGGTGGCGGCAATCAAACAGGCCTTGTGCCGGAGACCATCATTACCCGAGAAAGCATATTGAAGGGCTTTTTCGCGTTCGGAGATTTCATCGAGCGATGAAACCGGACCGCCCAGGCTGAGATTTATTACTCGTGCTCCGTTATCCACCGCATATTTGACTCCGGCAAGCATATTTGCGCCTGTGCCGATGGTGACCTTACTGCCTCCACTCTGATTATCCCTGGCAGTAAACATCGCGCGGATGGGCATGATTCGCCCGCCCAAGCAAACGCCAGCGATGCCACCGTTGCCGGCGGCAATACCTGCGCATTGTGTGCCGTGCCCATTCTCGTCATTGGGAATATCGTCTTCATCAAGGTGATCCCCGTCCGGCGTATAGCGACTGTTGGAGCCAGGGGAGAAATGTACGACGTCTCTGCCTGGAAGGAGCTTGCTTCTCAAATCGTCGTGCTGCGCATCAATGCCAGTATCAATCATAGCGATAATCGCGTCGGGATGACCGGTTTCCACGTCCCAGGCTTCTTCACAATTGATCTTGTGAGGCCCCCATTGGTTGACGTAATGCCTAGCATTTGGGGTGAACTGCGCCCTAAGGATCAAGTTCAAGCGCGCCTCTTCGATGGCATTCGATTTCGTCAATTCTTGGCAAATGCGCTCAACATTCATCTCAGATTCGAAGACGAGACGATAAGTTCTGGACAATCCCAGGGCCTGCTCATCCTCTTCGTAATCAGCCGGGATAACTTCCTTCGCGGGCACTTTCGAGTAAACGCCGGCTTCTTTCATCTTGAGGCTTTCAGCGGCGGCGGCGAACTGAGCTCTCGCCGTTTGCCGGGGAACAAACACCCTGTCAATTGACTGTGGTCGTATTCCCAACCGGTCAAGCACCTTGTCAATTGCTTGGTCGCCGTACCTGCTTTTCGTCGCTCGCCTTTGAGACGCCACGTCCAGGTAGTGCGGTAAATCGTCGTTTTGCGCCTGTTCGATGGTTTTGATGATGACTTCATTATGCACGAACTCCGGGTGGCGTGCTGCTGGAGCACGCCGCCCGTTGGAGGGATTGTTTTTTCGCATACAGGCTCTTTCCCCTTTATTTGATCTTGTAGGTGATGGCAGCGCCAAAGTGCCACTGATAATTGTTTTGAATCGTGATGGTTTTATCGGCGGCAATCGGCTGGCCTCTGTACAAACTGCCAGCCAGTCTTTGCTGTTTGCCTGCATACCCGCCCGCCGTCAGGAAAAGCTGACGTTCCAGAAAGCTGACTGAGGGGCCCACCAAAAATTCAATATTTGTATTCTGGCCGTCGTTCTTGGCCGTCACGCCGAATGAAAGGTGTAAACCGTCGCTGCCGAACTTTCCATGAAAAGGCACAAGTCGCCCACTCAACATCACAAGCGGGCTGATGCGAGTGTCGGATTCTTCCTTCAAATCAATAATCGTCTTTGTCGCGGTCTGACCAGGAATCAGGATTCCGTTGCGGTCGCGCTCGAATCCTTCGACTTTGTCGTAGGTGCGCTTGGTCAGGATCGAAAAAACCATTCCGCCGGAAAGCGTGAAGAATGGCCCCGCGCCAAATTTTAATTTGACGGATGCGATGGATTGCGCATCTTCCTTGGACTCGACCAGTTTCCGTTTCAGCTCAACAGTGACTTCATGGGTGGAGTCAAAATTACCGATGCGTTTTTCAATCTGAAACGGAGTGGGCGATTGTCGAACCTTTTCGACTTTTGCCTTGGTCTGATCGAAGGTTTTGAGGTCTTCGGTAATGGCCTGTGCATCTTTGACAACATTCTGCCCATCGGCGAGTAGTGTTTTAGAGATGTCTTCAGCGTCTTCCAGCATTTTTTTGACTCCAGTCGTCTGGCAGGCAGCCTCAGCGAAGCGTGTGCGGACGTTTCTGATTTGGCTTTGCAACGAGCGCGCGTCGTCCTGCAGAGTCGCCCCCCTTGCTTGAAGGCCGTTGACTTCATCCGGTTTGACGGCGTTCCCGATGATTGTAAGCAGCTCAGCCGAGTCCCGGCAAAGTTCCTGGCAATCGGCATTCGGATTCAGCAGCTTCTGCCGGCTGGTTTCGTAGTTCGTTTTGTTGGTTTCGTGCTTGGTCTTGAGCGTCTTCAGATCGTTTTTAAGCGTGGTTCTTTGGTTTTGCGTATTGTCTGTATTTTGCTTAAGCACCTCCAATGCTTCTTTGAGCCCCGGACAGTCAGGGAGCGGAAAAGGAACTCCAAGCAAATCACTTGCTGTCACCGCCGGCAGCGCCTCAGTAACTGGCTTGCCCAAAAATGGCAGGAACGCCGTCAAGGCAGCCTCATTGACAGCTGCTGCCGTCGCTTTCAACTCGTAGGCGTACAGAAAGGGATTCACGTTGTAGATGATAATCCTGACTTCGTCATCCGTTCTGAATCGGCGGCTACCGTCCACATTGCCAGTGCGCGCGTCAATCCAAACCTCGTTCCTCGGAGGTTGGCCTTTGGGAATGAAACAGTTGCAATTGTTTTGGGCGAGTTCGGCATTTGCCCTTGCCCCCGCCAGTCGAAACGTTTGCGCGTTGGCGGACGAAATCGTAAAGGCGAAAATCAAACACAATCTGGTGATACGACGAAAGCGATGCATAAAATTACTTCTCCCTTTGAATTGGATTGAATTGTTTTCAGTTGAATCGAGTCAGCGACGGAACTTCAGCCGCGCCCGCCATCGCTGCCACCAGCGACGGAATAATGACTGCGTCTGTCCTTGGACGGTGGAATTGGCTTCATCCAGCTTGCTTTTCTGTCTGGCTGCAGCGACGCGAGTACGCCGCTCCGCCGAGCGCAGAAAGTGTTGCTCGAACTGCTCACGCTGATTGGGCGAAAGCAGGTTTTGTAGGTAGGAGCTGATAAGTTCGTTCTCAACGCGCAGCAAGTCTGCGAATAGCGCTTCATCAGCCAGATAGTGCTTTTCAAGGTTTTGCTGCTCGTGTTCGGCCAACTCGCCAAGCAGGTAGCGCGCGATGAGTTCGAATTGATCGGATTTTTGCTCCACACATTGTTGCCTCGTTCACAGGAAAGTGGCGTAGTGGCGAATCGGTTTCGCCGCTACACTGCCGAATGGCAAAGGAAGAAAACAGTGGGGAAAAAGAGGAATCGGTTTCAACTCGTGGCGGTTTGACGTAAACGTTCGTTCAATTTTTTCTCCAACTTCGCCCGTAAACGGTGGATGCGAATCTTGAGAGCATTGACAGTAATGCCTAGCCGGGAGGCCATCCGTTTGCGGTTTTCTATACGGGCGCGATGGTGATGGCGGTAATACTCCAACAGCAATAGATGGACTTCGTTTGGCAATTCCTGCAGACAGTGCATCAGACAGTCGAGTCGGTGCTCGGTTTCGTGCTGTGCGTCGAGCTCCTGATTAATTTCATCAGGATAGGTACTTGGATGCTCGGTTGGACTGAGTTCGGAAAGCGGGATGAACTGGCGCGCGCGAGCTTCCTGCCATTCGCGCAACACGTTCCGCGCAACGCCGTAAAAATAAGGAGTGGGCGTATCCGAGCGAATCTCTTCGCCTTCTGCCAGACGAAGCGCCACGCGGTTGATGGTTTCGTCGGCCAGCGTTTCCGGCGCATCACACCCCCGACATTCGAAAAATTTGCCTAGCCGTTTGCATAACTCAACATATCTGCCGGCGGCGCGTTCCGGGTCTTCGTCAAGGCGAGTCAGCAAAGCCCGGAAAGCGGTCTGGCTTAATTCCCGATTCTTTCGCCGCGTCCTTGTTTCAGGTTCCGAAGCGGAGCCAGTCCCACCATTACTGGTAAGAACCGGCTCCGCACCAGATGTTGGCTGAGAGGGAAATGGCAGGGGACGCAAAGGGGAATAATTTGGAAGCTCGGTGACAAGCAGCCGACAGGTGATTGGCTGGCGCATTTCATTGGCCAGCGAATCTAAGCAAAGGAACAGAAAACCCCGGACGTTTTCATAGAAATGAACCTGTCCCTGTTCGACACGCTGGTAAATCGAGCGTGAGCTAAGATTGAGGATTAGAACTGCCTCTTCCGGCGTCACCCAATTGGTGTACTTGGCGCATTGCGCACACCAGCCGGAGCTAACTGAGTCTCGGCGTTTGATATTCAATTGCCGTTTCGTTTCGATAATAATCTCCATTTTTCTCCTCTTTCAGGCCGGTGATTTTTTGCTCCCTGAATAAGGGCGTGATAGATTGACGCCTTCTCAAGCGAGCGGTTGAGGAGGCATGAATTTCTCAACCGGCGGGCATCATCTGAAAATTGACGGGTGAAAATCCTCAAAACCAAGCTCAAAAACACCTAAAATTTTCCTCAAAGCAGCGATGAATCAACAGGATAGACGGTTCTATGAATTTGGCTCTTTCCGGCTCGATTTGGCGGAGAAGAAATTGCTCCGCGATGGGCAGGCGCTTGCGATGACCCCCAAGGTCTTCGAAACGCTGCTGGCGCTTATCGAAAACAAGGGGCGCACAATCGAGAAGAAAGAATTGATGGAGCGGGTCTGGCCGGAAAGTTTTGTCGAAGAGGCCAACTTGACGCAGAACATTTCGGTATTGCGAAAAACGCTCGGCGAAAATTCCGGCACTCCTCATTTTATTGAAACTGTTCCCACCCGCGGCTACCGGTTTATCGCAGAAGTGCATGAGCGATGGGAAGAATTTCCTGTGCTGGTGGTCGAAGAGCGCAGCATTACCAATGTAACGATCAAGCCTCAGAACGGCGTGAGCGGTGGAACCGGCGGTGCGTTGCAGGTCGGCAATAACCGGCAACTGGCGACCTGGTTGCGGCAATATAAGACGCTTTCGTATTCACTGTTTGGGGTCACCCTGGTAAGTGCCGGTTTGGCAATCTGGTTAGCAGGGCGAAATTCGGTCCGGAAGGAGTTTGATCCAGGCCAGTTGCGCTTCGTGGAGTTGACGGCGCTCAAAAGCCGTGATGGCAAGTCTTTGGCAGCAGGGCGGTTTTCTCCTGACGGAAAAGTGGTTGCTTTAGTTGCACCCGGCGAAGGCAGCAATTTGTGGGTGATGCAGGTTGGCGGGAGCAGCCC
>CAYLJQ010000277.1:0-8575 GCA_964383955.1 uncultured Heliomicrobium sp.
AAAAAATCTTGTTGCATTCAGTTTTATTCGCTTTGGCGATTTCAGTCGCGGCTTGCGGCAAAAGCGGCGGCGCCAGCGGCACCGGTGGCGATGAAGTTGCCGCTACCGTCAATGGAAAACAGATTCTGATCAAAGACCTGGACAGCGTCATTGCTCAGCAATTTCGTGGGCAGGAAGCGCAGCTTTCGCAACTGGCGCAGGCCGGATACCGGTTGCAGGCGCTGGACACGATGATTAACAGCGAAGTTCTGTTTCAGCGCGCGGTAAAAGAAGGGATCAATCCTACGGATGACGAAGTTCGTCAGGCCGTGCAGCGCTACAAACAGGAACGCAGCCTGACGGAAGAAGCCTTTGCCAACGAACTAAAGCAGATCAATCAGACCGAAGAGCAGTTCCGCGATCTGGCCAAACGACAACTGGCGGTTACCAAACTGTATGAAAAAATCGGCTCTCAGTTGAAAGTTCAGGACCGTGAAGTCGCGGAAGCCTTCAACGAAAACCCGAAACAGTTTTCACTGCAACCCGGCGTTTATCTTTCCGACATCATCATTGATCCGAACAACAACGGAACCAAGTTCGACGCCGTCGGCGAACCTGCTGCCGAACAGCGCATCAAGGAAATTCAGACCCGCCTGAAAAACGGTTCGGATTTTGCCACCATTGCCCGCCAGCTTTCCGAACACGAATCGTTCCGCAACAGCGGTGATCTGGGCTTTTTGGCGAAAGAACAATTCCTTGGGCTGCCGCAAATGATGGGACTTCCTTCTTCGCTGGGCGACAGGTTCATGGCGATGCAGGAAGGCGACATTACGGAACCCGTCAAGGATCAAGCCGGTCGTTGGCACATTTTCAAGGTCACTGGCAAACAGACCGAATCGCGCGATCGCACCCTGGACGAAGTCCGCAAGGAAATCAACGACGCGATTCTGGCGCAGCGCAAACAGATCGCCGATGCAGCGTTGCAGGCTCGCGCCCGCGACGAAGCCAAGATTGAAAATTTCCTGGCGCAGCGGATGCTTGATAACCCGAACAGCTTTGGCGTGTTGCGTCCGGCTCCAGGTGCAGGTGGCAAAGCGAACACTGCCGCAAGCCCGGCTGCTTCGCCGCAATCTTCACCAGCGGCTGCCGCGTCACCTAAGAAGTAGATGGAGAGATAGAGGGATTGAGAGACTGAGGGAAGGAGAGTGAGAGGCATAAACGTAGAGAGCTAGGAATGTTGCTCTCTATCCCGCCTTCTCTCCTTCCCTCCGTCACTTTTCCTCGTCGAAAAAATGCTTTTCCGTTTTAGCGAAGTCACAAAATCCTACGGCGCGCAGGAAGTTCTGCGCGGTGTCACCTTCCAAATCAATCCCGGCGAACACGTAGCTCTGGTTGGCCGCAATGGCGCGGGCAAAACGACAATTCTGCGCCTGATTACCGGTGCTGAAACTCCCGACAATGGCTTGATTGACGCCATGCGCGGCTTGCGGTTTGGCGTGCTGGCGCAGCACGTGGATTTCAGCGGTGCTGAAAATGTCCTGGATGCGGCGCTGTCCGTGTTTGAAAACCTGCGCACGCTGGAAACCAGGATGCGCGAACTGGAACACGTGATGACCGAAGCGTCAGGCGATGAACTCGACTCCGCGATGCACGAATACAGCGATGCCCAGCATACCTATGAGCTTGAAGGCGGGTTCAACTATCACGCTCGGACGGAAGCTGTGTTGCTTGGACTTGGGTTCAGCAAAGAGGAATTCAGCAAACGCGCCGAAAATTTGTCGGGCGGCGAAAAGAACCGGCTGGGGCTTGCTCGGCTGTTGTTGTTGGAGCCGGATATTCTGTTGCTGGACGAACCGACGAACCATCTGGACGTTGACGCGGTCGAATGGCTGGAAGAGTTTTTGTCCGCTTACAAATCCGCGTATTTGATTATTTCGCACGATAGGTTTTTTCTGGATCACACGGTCAACCGCGTGCTGGATCTGGAGTTTGGCAAAGTCGAAAGCTACAAGGGCAATTACAGCCAATACGTTGTCGAAAAAGAAGAGCGCCGCGAATTGCAGCAGCGCGCTTACGAACAGCAGCGCGAAATGATCGAGCGCACCGAAGATTTCATTCGCCGAAACCTGGCCGGACAGAAAACCAAACAAGCCAAATCGCGCCGCACCTTGCTGCAAAGGGTCGAACGACTGGAAAGCGTCAGCGATTTGGAAACCGCCAGCTTCAAGCTGAAACCAACTGCGCGCACGGGCGATCAGGTTTTGATTCTGGACAAGCTGGCGATTGGGTTTCCGACGAAAACCTTGGCAAGCAATTTGAACCTGACGTTGCGGCGAAGCGAACGACTGGGAATCATTGGCGGGAACGGAACAGGCAAAACGACTTTGCTGCGAACGATTCTGGGCGAGCAGCAACCAATTGATGGCGAAATGCGTTGGGGAACCGGCGTGAATCCGGGGTATTACGACCAACGGTTGTTGACGGTGGATGACCGCAACACTGTGATCGAAGAACTGCGAACCATCGCTTCTGCTGCGGTTACCGATGGTGAATTGCGCGGCTTTTTGGGCAGATTTCTGTTTTCTGGTGATGATGTGTTCAAGCCTGTTTCAGCCCTTTCGGGTGGTGAAAAAGGCAGGCTAGCCCTGGCCAAATTGATTTACTCACGCGTCAATGTGCTGATTCTGGACGAACCGACGAACCATCTGGATATTGCTTCGTGCGAAGCGCTGGAAGACGCGCTGAACGAATTTGACGGAACGATTGTGACTGTGTCGCACGACCGTTACTTTCTGGACCGCATCGCCACGCAGATTCTGGCTTTTACGGACAAAGGCGTTGAGTATTTCGATGGCGGGTACACGGAGTTTTACGACGACCATCACAAAGCGCTGGCCGAACAACAAGCCCGCGAGGTCGAAGCGCAAAAAGCTGAACGCGCCGTTCGCAAAGCCGAAGCTCCGAAACAGAGCAATAAAACGAACAAGTCTCGCCAAAAAGCTCCGAATCCTGCAGACATCGAAGCTGACATTCATGCGAAAGAAGCGGAACTTCATGAACTTGCCGCATTGCTTTCAACCGAAGAAGTCGCACGCGATAAAACCAAATTGTTTGAACTCAGCGAAAAGTACGAAGACCTGGAAGCTCGAATCGCGGAACTTTATAAAACCTGGGAAGCGGCGCTTGAAGTAGACAGCGCAGCAAAAACTGCCTGAAGGAAATGCAACTGATTCTTCCATCCTTTGCCAAGATCAACTGGACGCTGGAAATTCTGGGGAAACGCGCTGACGGTTATCACGAATTGCGGACCTTGCTGCAAACGGTCAGCGTTGCCGATGAATTGATCTTTGAATTGCTTGAGCAGGGAATTGAAATCGTGTGCGATCATCCGGATGTGCCGTGCGATGAAACCAATCTGGTTTACCGAGCGGCGAAACTTGTGGCTGACTTCACAGGAATCAGCAAAGGCGTTCGCGTAACGATCCACAAACGAATTCCAACGGCTGCGGGATTGGGCGGCGGCAGCGGAAATGCGGCGGTGACGTTTTTGGCGTTGCAAAAACTTTGGCAGGTGGAATTGAAGCCGAAAGATTTGTTTCCGCTGGGAGCAAAACTAGGAGCCGATGTGCCGTTCTTTTTCATCGGTGGAACCTGCCTGGGAGTCGGTCGCGGAGATGAAATTTATCCGCTTACTGACATAAAAGCGGAAAATTTATTGCTGGTAAATGCAGGAATTTTGGTCCCAACGCGCGAAGTTTACGGAGCATTGCCGCCTGAGTTGACAAACCCCAATGCCGTTACTAAGATGCCGACTTCTTTCGAGGTGGCTTACGCTGCCGCAACAACCCAAGACGAGCAAATTCGATTACATAACGACCTGGAAACTCCGGTCTTAGCTCGTCACAAACTGCTCGGAGAAGTAAAAGAGAGGCTAAAGCGAGCGGGCGCTAGTGGGGTGTTGATGTCGGGAAGTGGCTCGACGATTTTTGCGATCTTTGACAGCAGCGAGGCGCGAAACGACGCGCAAAGCGAATTGAGTCAGCATGGCTGGTGGTGCGCTACGGCACGCACGCTGAGCCGTGATGAATATCAAAAGATTTACAGACAAGCGTTGGCTGAGGTTCAAGCTTGAGCTTACTGGTGGATTGTTTTCCCTGGAAAAGCTCGCCGCCCGCCGACGAAAATCCGGTGCAGACATCGTGGGAGTTCTCGCAGGGATTTCTTGCGTGACTCAATTCGCATTCATAAAATCGCAACTACAAGTTTGTTGGGGAGTCGCCAAGTGGTAAGGCAGCGGCCTTTGGAGCCGCCATCCGTAGGTTCGAATCCTACCTCCCCAGCCACATATTCAGCGATGAGTGCTGGGTACCGCAGTGACAAAGACAAACAATCACTCGGTATTCAGCACTCATCGCTATTTATAGGGAGTCGTGAAAAGCCTGCAAATCTTTTCTGGCAATGCGCATCGCTCGCTCGCCGAAGAAATCTGCCAATATCTGGGAATTGAGCTTGGCCGCGCCAACACAACGCGGTTTCCGGACGGAGAGTTCAATTTTCAGATTCTGGAAAACGTTCGCGGTGGCGATGTGTTTATCGTGCAATCAACCTGTCCGCCGGTTGATGCGCATTTGATGGAGCTGCTGATCATGATTGACGCCTTTCGGCGTTCATCAGCAGATCGAATCACAGCAGTAATTCCTTATTACGGGTACGCGCGCGGCGACAAAAAAGACAGGCCGCGAATTCCGATTTCGGCTCGGCTGGTCGCCAACCTGATTACCACTGCCGGAGCGAATCGGGTTCTGACGGTGGATTTGCACGCGCCGCAGATTCAAGGCTTCTTTGATATTCCGGTGGACCACCTGTTTGCCGCGCCAGTGATGATTGATTATTTCGCGGCCAAACCGATTGAAGAATTGGTTGTGGTTGCACCTGATCCGGGAGGAGCCGAGCGCGCCAGAGCATACGCCAAACGGCTGGATGCTGATTTCGCCATTGTTGATAAACGGCGAGACAAATCGCAGCCCGGACATTCGGAAGCGGAAGTGATGCACGTGGTCGGAAACGTCGAAGGTCGTAATGTTCTGATTGTTGACGACATGGTGGATACAGCCGGAACGCTGACCAAAGTTGCAGAAGCGCTGCATAAAAAAGGCGCCCAGAGAATTTTGACAACCTGTGTTCACGCAGTGCTTTCAGGAAACGCCGTTGAAAGAATTTGTAATTCGCCGCTCGAAAAAGTGGTGACGACCAATTCGATGCCGGCGAAAGAAGAATGCCAGCCGCCAAGGTTTGAGTATTTAAGCATCGCGCCGTTGTTGGCTGAAGCAATCAAGTCCATTCACGAAGAAAGCTCTGTCAGCAGGTTGTTCATTTGACGATTGAGATTTGAATTCATCCATTCGAATTCATCAAAAGGGAGAGTTATGAGTTTAGATAACAATATTTCACTGACTGCCGAAACCCGAACCGAATTCGGCAAAAATGTGTCGCGCCGTTTGCGAGCCGCCGGACTGGTTCCTGTTACGGTTTATGGCGGAGGAAGCAGCGAAGCGACCAGCGCGACTGTCACCAAACGCGAATTTTCCGCGCTGATTCGCCACCACGGACGCAACGTGATTTTCACGCTCAATGTGGGAAGCAAGGCGACTCCGGTCAAAATCTCCGATGTGCAGATTGACCCGATCAAAGGGTTTCTGGTTCACGCCGATCTGATGGAAATTTCGATGACCGAAAAATCCAAGTTCGACGTGAAAATCAAGATTGTCGGTGAAGCCGACGGGGTCAGAAATTTTGGCGGCATTCTGGACGTTCCCACGCACACGCTGGAAATTCGCTGCTTGCCAAACGACTTGCCAGCAGTGATTGAAGTTGATGTGACGAATTTGGGGCTCGGTGATCATATCAGCGTCAAGGATTTGAATCTTGGCGACAAGATTGATTTGGTTGATGATCCCAACAAGGTTTTGGCAACGGTTGTCGCTCCAAAGGCTGAAGAAGCTGCCGAAGGCGCCACTGACGCTGCTGCTGAACCAGAAGTGCTGAAGAAGGGCAAGGCGGAAGAGAAATAGTGCTGGCGGATTCGTGATTGATAACGATCAATTCGAATTCCGTCGCCTGAGTTCCGCAAGTGTATGTGGTTGATCGTCGGTTTAGGGAATCCCGGCTCGCAATACGAATGGACGCGCCACAATTGCGGGTTTCTGGTCATTGATGAATTGGCGCGGCGGGCTGGTCGTGACGTGCGAACGCCGGAATGCCAGTCATTGACAACACGAGCGATCATCAGCGGTCAACAGACAATCCTGGTCAAACCGCAAACGTTCATGAACTTGAGCGGTTCCGCGGTTGCAGCCCTGAAGCAAAAGCATGAAATTGCTTCTGCTGCCAATGTTCTGGTGATCAGCGATGATCTGGCGCTGCCGTTCAGTAAAATTCGCGTTCGTCCAAAAGGGAGCGCGGGCGGTCAGAACGGGTTGAAATCCATAATTGCCAAACTCGGAACGCAGGAATTTCCCAGAGTTCGGTTGGGCATTACGCCGGAATCGCATCCGGTTTCGAATGCCTCTGAATTCGTTCTTTCGGATTTTCCGAAAAAGGATCGAGAAGCGCTTGCCGAAATGGTGGCGCTGGCGGCTGACGCCGTTGAGGTTATTTTGACAAACGGCATCGCTGAAGCGATGTCGAAATACAACTGAGGGTAAAGATTTGATTTTTGATTTTTGATTTTTGATTTTTGATTCGCATGAATGAACAATCAAAATCTAAAATTCAAAATTAGGCCTTCTGCCCCTCCTTGCCTGCTGGCTTTGGACCAACAGGCTTTATCATCCACAAGGAGGATTGAATTGAGAACTTACGAAGTAATATTTATCGCTTCGCCGAACACCACTGACGAAGAGGTCAACAAGCTCACCACCCAAATCGAACACGCCGCTACAGAGCGCGGTGGCAAGATCGTGAAGATTGATCCTTGGGGCCGCCGCAAACTCGCTTATACAATTGGAAAATTCGACGACGGCATTTATACGCTGATCCATATTGAAGGAACCGGCCAGGAGATTGCCGAAATCGAACGTCGTTTACGCGTAACGGATTTCGTCATTCGTTACATGTCTGTGCGCACGGATGAAGATTTGAAGCGCGCAGCCAAGATGAAAGCCAAGCGCAGAGTCCTTGCTTCCCCTTCGGCTGTTATGGAAGACGATGACGATTTCGACCTCGACGACGATGGGGGCGAATAGTCGGCGTGAACAGTTTGTTGCGTTGCCAGAATGCCGGCAGCGTGAATCAGAAAATTGCGGCTAACATCTGAGCCGGTTACGATTTGGAGAAAAGTTATGGCTGATTTGGAAAACAACGATAGAAACGACAGAGAAAGAAATGGCAATTCGGGCCGTGGCCGCCCGTCGCGCCGCCGCCGCGTGTCGCGTTTGACAGCGGAGCGGATTGATTACATTGACTACAAAGATATGAAATTGCTGCAGTCGTTCATTGCTGAAAACGGCAAAATTTTGCCGCGCAGACTGACCGGCGTCAGCGCCTGGCAGCAACGCAAACTGACTGAGGCCATCAAGCGCGCACGCAACATCGCGCTGCTGCCTTACACGAAATACTAATTGACGGTGATCGGTGGTTGGTGGTCGGTTGTCGGTTGAATTGAAAAGACTCTTCAACCTGGCCGACAACCGAACTCCGGCAACCGACAACCGAAGAGGAGTTAAAGCTATGCCATTGATGGAATTATTGCTGAAAGAAGATGTCGAAAAGCTGGGCGTGCGCGGTGAATTGGTCAAGGTTCGTCCGGGATACGGACGCAATTACTTGTTGCCGCGCGGGTTTGCCATTCAGGCCACGCCGGGAAACGTCAAACAAATCCAAATGCAGCGCAATGCGTTGTTGAAGAAGGAAGCCACTGAGCGCGAAGGCGCTTTGCAGCAGTCTGAGCTGGTGAAAGGCCTGACGCTGGAATTCGCTCGCAAAGTCGGCGAACACGGAATGCTGTATGGTTCCGTTACTTCCATGGATATTGCCGAAGCCTTTGCTGCGAAAGGTTATGAAATTGACCGCCGCAAAATCCAGCTCAAAGATCCGATCAAAGAGCCGGGGGAATTTGAAGTGCCGGTCAAATTGCACCGCGAAGTCACGACCAGCATCAAAGTTGTGGTCAAAAACGAAGATGAAGCTGCTGCCTAACAAGGCTGCAATTCTGACACCCATATTGACAAGGCAGGGGCGCATCTAAACTTGCGTCCCTGTTGTTATTTTCACTTCCTGTTTCTTTGGAATTGCAATTTGCATCCCTTGCATCCAAAGACTGTCGCCGCCGGTACCGCCTAACCGGAGACAAAACCGTCAACTCAGCAAACAATTCGACAAGGAGATTTCACATGTCCAAAGGCAAATCAAAAAAGAAACACGGAGCCGCGACGCCTGGTGTTGAAAGAACACAACCTTCAAACAGCGGAATAGCGGCTGAAACCACCGGGCGCTATCTGGTTTTGATGCGGGAAGGGACTGCTAAAGCCAATGTCGAGGCGCTGAAAAACGTTGCCGGCGTAAAAGCCGCCAGTTCTTTTGATTTCAAAAAAGGCGC
>CAYLJQ010000278.1:0-8564 GCA_964383955.1 uncultured Heliomicrobium sp.
GGCTCCTCTGTCGGGTACTGGAATTTCTACTCAGAGCAGCAACTTGCATACCTGTCTTTGAATCAGTTTGGAGTGAGAAAATGCTCTAAAGACAACCGAAACTGAATGGATTCTGATGAGCAATAATGCAGATTGTACGCATCAGGAACGTCAGCAATGAATTCGCTGCGTAGACTAACTGATCCGCCCGGCTCCTAAGACAATCGCGCTGTAAGCCACAGCTACATCCAAGCCTCGGTTCGCATAGGAATGCTTCTGATCGCCGCGAAATACCACGACATCACCAGGTGACAATGAATACTTTTCGCCGGACACAACCAGTTCCACGTGGCCGGATTCGCAGGCCAGATATTCTCTGGTTCCCATTCGATGCGGAACGCCGGTCATTTGCGTACTCGGCGGCAATTCCATCCGATCAAGTTCCATCCCTTGCAGATAATCCGGCAGTAGCTTTCGGATCACGACGCCTCCGCGTCGCTGCTTGGGAATGGTGTCCGCCGGGTACAGTTTCGCCTGGGCTTTCGGCGGACTGATTAATTCTTCGACCGGAACTTGCAGCGCGGCAGCGACTTTGGCCAGCACAGAAACCGTTGGGTTCGCCGTTCCCGATTCCAGATTCGACCACGTAGGCCGAGGAACGCCGGACAACCGCGACAATTGTTCTTGCGACAGATTCCGGCTTTGCCGCAACTGTTTGATGTTCTGGGCGATGTATCCTGCCAGCTTGTCTTCCATACCAGCCAATTAGCATTCCGATAATATATTGTCAATTTCGTCGGCATATCAGCCAGCCCTGCGTATGATCCAGCCCAGAAAAGGAGGAAGTTGCAATGTCAGAGTTAAATGGAAAATCAGTATTGATTACCGGTGGAAGCCGAGGGCTTGGAAAAGCGCTGGCGCTAAAGCTGGCGGCAAAAGGCGCTCGGATCGCCATCGTCGCGCGACAGAAAGCCGAACTGGACGAAGTCGTGGGCGAGATCAAATGGAATGGCGGCACGGCATTCGGCATTGTGGCCGACGTCGGAGACAAGGAAAGCATTTATCCGATTGTCGGTCAGGCGGCGGCGCTGGCCGGGCCAGTGAATATTTTGATCAATAATGCCAGCACGTTGGGGCCAGTCCCTTTGCGGCTGATTCCAGACACCGATTGCGAAGATTTTGAGCGGGCGTTACAGGTCAATACCATCGGGCCGTTTCGGCTGATCAAAGCAGTCGCTGGTCCGATGATTCTGCGGCATTCAGAAACAAACATGGGCGGGTTGGTCATCAACATTTCTTCGGATGCGGCGGTCGAAGCCTATCCGGCCTGGGGCGTATACGGCGCTTCCAAAGCCGCGCTGGATCATCTGACGCGGATTGCGGCGGCGGAACTTGGAAGCGCAGGCGTTCGCTTTTTGAGCGTTGATCCGGGGGAAATGGATACGCGCATGCATGCCGATGCGATGCCAGAAGCCGATCCAGCGAGTTTGCAATCGCCTGACGCCGTCGCAGAGCAAATCGTGTTGATGATTGAACACGCAAACGAGATTGAAAACGGGTCAAGGATTGTCGCCACCAATTGGTGGGAAAGGAGACGTTATGAAGGCAGCACGGGCTCCCAGAGCTGAAAAGAAAAACGTAAAACTGTTGGTCGTCGAAGCTGGCGAAATGCAGGATGGATTGATGGATCGCCTGCCCGATCATTTGCGCGCAGGAGATTTGCTGGTGGTCAACGACGCGGCGACCTTGCCCGCTTCATTGCACGGACGGAATGAAAACGATCAACCGGTGGAAATTCGTCTTGCGTCGCAATTGAACGACCGAAGCTGGCAAGCCGTGATTTTTGGCGAAGGCGATTGGCGCACCCCAACCGAACACAGACCTGCTCCACCGCACGTCAAAGCGGGCGAAGAGCTTGCCTTTGCCGGAGACTTCAGCGCCATCGTTCTGAAGGAAAGCACGCTTTCCGGCAGGTTGCTTGATCTGGAATTCAATCGTTCTGGCGAAGACCTTTGGCAAGGTATTTATCGGTACGGCAAACCGATTCAGTATTCATACATGACCGAGCAACTGAATTTGTGGTCTGTGCAAAACGTTTACGGCAGCCGCCCTTGGGCGGTGGAAATGCCCAGCGCCGGGCACGCGCTGGATTGGCATTTACTGCTGAAGCTGAAGGAAAAGGGGATTCAGATTGTTACGCTGACGCACGGCGCGGGCTTATCCGCCACAGGCGACGAACAGATTGATCACGCTTTGCCGCTGGCCGAACGGTTCGAGATTCCGGCGGCAACCATGGCAACTGTTCTGAGAACCAAAGCCAGCGGTGGACGAGTTGTCGCGGTGGGAACTTCTGTGGTTCGCGCGCTGGAAAGCGCATCGCTCGGCTTGAGCGGCTTCACGAGTTTGAAAATTGGCCCGGAGCATCAGCTTCAATTTGTGGACGGACTGTTGACCGGAACACACGACGTGACGGAAAGCCATTATCAATTGCTTCAGGCATTCTTGCCGGAAAGTTCGCTCTCCCGCATCAGCCAGCATTTGGAAGCGCAACATTACCTGACTCATGAATTCGGCGATGCGTGTTTGATTCTTGGCTGACAAAGAAAAACTGAATTCATGGATTCACGCTTTTCACGGCGAAGCGCGAATCTTGCCATCGGCTCACACTCGCGTTACAACTCGAATCCGAAGGGCACGCGAACAATGGGCACAACCTGGAATCAACTTTTTCTCCGTCCGCGCAACGGTTATTGGTTTGCTGTTATCGGCATCGCAGCCGTGACAGCGGCACTGGCTCCTTTTCACAACCGGTTCAGTTCGACGACAGTGGCGTTGGCGTTGTTGATCGTTGTGCTGTTTGCCGCCACTGGATGGGGAAGCAGACCCGCCGCGTTGGCAGCGATTTTGGGAGCAGCCTGTTTCAATTTCTTTTTCCTGCCACCGGTTCACACCTTCACCATTGCCGCCCCGCAAAACTGGACAGCGCTGGCGGCATTCCTGATTACAGCCGTCACTGCCGGACAGCTTTCTGCCCGCGCCAAACGCCGCGCTGAAGAAGCAGAAGCGGGCAAAGTGGAAATCGAACGGCTTTACCGCGAATACCAAATCGCCGAAGAGCAAGCCAAACAAGCGGAAATCTTTCGTCAAAGCGAACAATTGAAATCTGCATTGCTGGATGCTGTGACGCATGATTTGCGCACGCCGCTGACTTCCATCAAAGCTTCCGTGACAACGTTGATTGCTGAAGAAAGCAGCCAGGCTCCCGTCAAGCTGGATCACGAAAGCCGGTTTGAGCTGCTGGAAATCATCAACGAAGAAGCCGACCGGTTGAACCGGTTTGTCGAACACATGGTGGATTTGGCAAAACTGGAAGCGGGCGAATTGCAACTGCGCCGCCGCTGGGGTTCAGTGGAAGAAATCATCGCCACAGCCCGGGAACGCGCCAGCGCGTTAACCGTCAAACATCATGTCGAAGTTTTTATCGAAACCGAACTGCCATCAGTCAGGGTTGACGCTACGCTGCTGGCCGAAGTTTTGTATTCGCTGATTGATAACGCCGCAAAATATTCTCCCGCCGGTTCGACAATCAAAATTGCCGCCAGCCGCGCTGACAACGAAATGATTTCTATTTCGGTTGAAGATCAAGGGCGAGGCGTTCCAGCGGAACTGCGTCAGCGAATTTTCGACAAATTCTTTCGCGCGACCAATGACAACGCGAACCAGCCGAGCGGTTTGGGGATGGGCTTGGCCATCGCTCGCGGAATTCTTGAAGCCCACCGCGGGCAAATTTGGATCGAAAGCGGCGCAGATGCGCGCGGCACGCGGATGCAGTTGCTGATCCCCATTGGCGATGAAGATGCAGCGGAAGGAGCCAACAAACATGAGTGATGCGCAGCGCATTTTGGTGGTAGACGACGAAACGCAAATCGCGCGTGTTTTGCGGCGCGGGTTGTCTGCACATGGTTATGAAGTCCAAACCGCCAGCAACGGCGAAGAAGCGCTGGATGTTTTTTCGCAATGGCCTGCCGACTTGGTCATCACGGACCTTTCCATGCCGCAAATGGCCGGATTGGAACTTTGTCGCCGGCTGCGCAAACTGTCCCAGGTGCCAATCATTGTGCTTTCGGTTAAGGGAGAGGAACGAACTAAGGTCGAAGCCCTGGATTCCGGCGCCGATGATTACATCACCAAGCCTTTCGGCATGGATGAACTGCTGGCGCGAATTCGCGCAGCGTTGCGGCGAACGACGGCTTCAACTTCACGCGAAATGACCGAGATCGAACTTGGCGATTTTCACGTGGACCTGGAAGCCAGAAGCGTCGCAGTTCGCAACAACAACGTTCATCTGACGCCAAAAGAATACGAGTTGCTGGTTTACCTGATCCGCCACGCAGGCAAAGTCTTGACGCATCGCATTTTGCTCGGCGCAATTTGGGGCGGCGACTACACCGAACAAACTGAATATCTCCGCGTTTTTGTTGGCCAACTTCGTAAAAAGATCGAACCTGATCCGGCCAACCCTCGCTACATTCTGACTGAACCCTGGATCGGATACAGATTCAATCCTGATTCCTAAATTTTGGAAGACCATTGCGATTCTGAGGTGCTTTTTTGCCTTCGACATTTTTCCCGCAAATTTTGGAAGTTTTTGAGCGCGCTGAGCGAATACCTCATGTCAGCCGACCGGCGGACGCTACAAAAACGATGAGCAACGGAACGACATCCAGCGACCATGACTTGTTGCGGCTGATGATGGCTGGCGACGAAGAAGCGTTTACCACGCTTTACCGGCGGCATCAGGGCAACATTTATCGGTTTGCGTTGCTGATGAGCGGTTCGGCTACGGTCGCTGACGATGTGACGCAAGAGGTCTTTCTGGCTTTGATGGGCGGCGGCCAGCGTTACGATTCGGATCGTGGCCCGCTGACGGCTTTTCTGTATGGAATTGCCCGCAACCAGGTGTTGCGATCCCGTCGCCGTGAACGCGCTTGTGATCCTTTGGAAGAAGAAACAGAAGAGGGCGAGGCCGTTATCGTTCGAAGTTTGATTTCACAAGACGACCCGCTGGCTGACATCGTGCGCGGCGAAATCATCAGCGCCGTTCGCCAAGCAGTTTTAACGCTCCCCGCGCGTTACCGCGAAACCGTCGTGCTGTGCGACTTTCAGGAATTAAGCTACGCAGAAGCGGCTCTGGCGCTTAATTGCGCTGTTGGCACCGTGAGTTCGCGTTTGAACCGCGCGCGCGCATTGCTGGCTGAACGCTTGCGAGCGATGAATTCAGTGGAGGCCACCACGTTTGAAACTGCACCTGTGAGGTGTTTGGTATGAACTGTCAGGATTTCGAAATCACCATTTTGGGAATGGCGCGATCTCAACTGTTGGATGCCTCGGCTCGCCGCCAGACGCTTGCTCATATCGCGGAGTGTGCCGCCTGCGCTGACCGGCTTGCCGAACAACAGGCGTTGACGGCTGCTGTGAAAGCCACGGCAAAAAACCTTCGCTATGAAGAAGCATCGGCACAGGTTGAACAATCGTTGCGGGCAGCTTTCCGGAAACAGTCGAAAGTTCCCTCTGTGTTTCGCAGCACGCCGATTCGTACACAGCAATGGTCGAAAAGAACGTTTGTTGCCGTGGCGGCAATCGTTTTGCTTATTCTGCTTGCTGGCGTGATTCGCCAGAAAAGTTCTGGCGAATCGGAAAAACAGATGGTTGAAATGCGACCGTCACCGGCTGTGCCTTCGAAAGACGATCCAAGTCAAAAATCTTCGGCAACCTTGCTTGCGCCTGAAATTTTTCACCACGCAGCCAGTGAACGGCGCCACGTCCGTCGGCCTGTTCCTAAAGCTACAACCGAGTTGGAAGAAGCCATCACGGGATTTATCGCTTTAAGTAATGAAAGCCAGCTTGTCCCATTGGAAAGCGGCCAGGTGCTGCGCGTCGAGCTTCCTACTTCGACGCTGATTTCCATGGGACTGCCGATTACCGCGGAAGATGTTAGCAAACCGATTCTGGCGGATTTGCTGGTCGGTCAAGATGGAATGGCGCGCGCCATCCGCTTTGTTCGACCGATCGAAACCAATGAAACTGGCTTGTCTCAACAATTCAATAACAAGTGATTAGAAAAGGAGTTTTCAATGAAAAAAACTAGATTTGCAATTGCCCTCTTATTTCTCTTTTCCATCTGCGGCACCGCCGCTTTCGCCCAGGAAACCAATCGGGAAAATGCCATTGCAGTCAAGAAAGTTGCGATGGAACAAGCCATCGCCCAAGGTCAGGTTACTGAAGCGGAAGGAAGAATCAAAGCAGAATTGGTTACCGTGCTGGGAGCCAAAATCGGTTTTGAAACCAAGCTGGTCAAAGGCGCGCCGTATTCGGCGGTGGCTGTTTCCGAAACTGTTCAAACACTGGGAGATGGCAACCGGATACGGCAAACCACCACCACCACAATTTACCGCGACAGCACCGGGCGTACTCGGCGCGAAGTCACGCAGAAAGACGGCACCACGCAATCCATCGCCATTACCGATCCCGCAACCGGCGTTAGCTATTCGCTGAACCCGCGCAATCGAACTGCGACCAAATCGGAATTTGGCGGAATGGTGAAAAAGTTTGATGTAGTGCGCGATGAAGAAAAGATGAGGGCAGAGCTTGAAAGAAAGAGAGCCGTGGAATTGCAAGCGATGTCCAGCGCCAACCTTCCCAGCAAGAAACAAGCCCAAACAGAATCTCTTGGACGGCAGACCATTGAAGGTGTGGAAGCCGAAGGCACACGCACGACACTGACCATTCCCGCCGGCCAGATCGGGAACGACCTGCCCATCAACGTCGTTTCGGAACAATGGTATTCGCCGGAACTGCAACAGTTGATTATGACCAAACACAACGATCCGCGCGTTGGCGAAACCACTTACCGTTTGACCAATATCAACCGGTCAGAACCTGACCGCTCTTTGTTTGAAGTGCCTGGCGATTACACTGTTCGCACACAAGCCGAGCTACAGAAAGTTGAACTTGATAGAAAGGTCGAGATCGAAAACAAATTGCGTATCAAAGAAAGCAAACCCGAAGAGCAAAAATAACCTGAAAAACTGGGCGGAACCGATTGCAGTTTCGCCCAGACCTTGCCTTTTAGCCTCCGCGCTTAGCCTCAACACCCCTTCTACCGCCTTCCTGCTGCATTCTTGTTGATCATTCTCGCCGCTTTCACAGCAATCCGATTCGCCGATCCAATTGACACCACGTGACGGGCAGTTACCATGCTCATCGTTCCTGCCAATTCCGGCAGGCGTTTTTTATAAAACCTTATTTTCTATAAAACTTTATGAACGTACTTCTTGCCCTTATTTTTTTTCAGGCTCCACCGCCGGAAAGCGTGGACAGGCTGCTGGATCCGATTCTGCGTCACGGTCGAGACAACATCAGCTATCTGGCTTCGATGGATGGCTTTGACTGGACGATCGTCATTATGTATTTCACCATTCTGGCGCTGCTGGCCATTCTAGGCGCGTACCGCATCCGAATGGTGTATCAGTTCTGGCGCTACCGAAACATCAAACCACACCCCAAACGCCAATTTGCCGAAAACGAATTGCCGCACATTACGGTTCAGCTTCCGCTGTTCAACGAACTGTACGTCGTCGAACGCCTGGTGGAATCCGTCGTCAAACTGGATTACCCGCGCCACTTGCTGGAAATCCAGGTGCTGGATGATTCGACGGATGAAACTGTTGGCATTGCGGCGGAAGTCGTCGAACGATTCAAACAACAAGGCTTCGACATTGTCCACATTCATCGAACAGACCGAACCGGCTTCAAAGCAGGCGCACTAGACAAAGGCATGAAAGTCGCCAAAGGGAAATTGATGGCGATTTTTGACGCCGACTTTACGCCCAAGCCCGACACCTTGCGCAAGATGGTGGATTTTTTCAGCGACGAAAAAGTCGGCATGGTCCAAATGCGCTGGGGACACATCAACGCCAATTACTCCTTGCTGACGCGCATTCAGGAAGTTTTGTTGGATGGGCATTTTGTTGTCGAACAAACTTCGCGCAATCGCACCGGCGCATTTTTCAACTTCAACGGAACCGCCGGAATGTGGCGGCGCGAAGCCATTGATTACAGCGGCGGTTGGCAACACGACACTTTGACCGAAGACACGGATCTGAGCTTTCGCGCTCAGTTGATGGGCTGGAAGTTTGTGTATTTGCTGGATGAAGAAGTTCCGGCGGAATTGCCTGTCGAAATGAATGCGTTCAAAGCGCAGCAGCGGCGCTGGGCAAAAGGCCTGGTTCAAGTCGGTCTGAAATTGATGCCGCGCATCTTGCATCACCCGGATTTAACCTGGCAGCAAAAGCTGGAATTGTTTTTCCGTTTGTTTGGCAATTGCGCCGCGATGTTGATGATCGTGCTGAGCGTTTTGCACATTCCGGTTTTGATCGTCCGATTCAACCAGGGAATGTTCCAGATGCTGCTGTTCGATACACCACTGATGATTTTTGCCACGTTTTCGGTCGTCAGCTTTTACGGCACTGCGATTCTCTATCGTTACCCGAATGAAAAATGGCGGTTGTGGCTAATTCCCATGG
>CAYLJQ010000279.1:0-8540 GCA_964383955.1 uncultured Heliomicrobium sp.
TGTTCCTGCTAATACAGTTCAATATAACGAAAGTGGGCTGTTACCACAGATTTGGTATAGGTATCGTGTGCGAGCCTTCAATGCAGTTGGCGATTCTGAATTTACTGCGCCAATTCAGTTACAGACAGATGCCGCACCATCATTCACAATCACAGGTCGCCTGACCGACCGAGATGGCAGAGGCCTGGAAAATTTCGGCGTTACTTTGTCAGGTTCACAAGGCAGCTTTGCACGCACTGACCGCAGTGGCTACTACAGACTTAGCGGCGTTAGTGGCGGAGGTAACTACAGAGTTACTGTGCAATCTCCTGGCTCAAGAAGTGGCTTTACCACTTACTCCCCCAATCCTGGCTGGGTCGAGTTCAATTATTTGTTGTCGAATGAATCTGCTAATTTTATTTACAATCTGACTTCGCCTTGGGTTCCTCCAGGCACCACTCCGACGCCAACTCCCATATCAACGCCGACTCCAACTCCGACGCCACCGCCCACGGGAAATGACGGGACAATTCTCAATCCTGGTTTTGATCAAGGTGGAACAAATTGGGCAACGTCAGGCGCTGTTAGCTTTGCTAATGGCACTGCGCGGCTCACACCAACGGCAAATTTCTCGCCAGCTTCGATCATTCAATGGGTGCTTTTAACTGCAGGAGCAACTTATGAGGTTTCAGCCGACATTACTGCCACATCAACCACCCGCCTGACTTTTGGAGTCAAATTCGATGAAAATGGGAACATTACCGCAGGCCCATCAGTTCCTTTTACTAATATCGCACGACCTACAAATATTCGTTTACGATTTACACTCCCTAGCGGAGTCAGTAAGGTTGGATTTTCTACAATTGCCCACGGCTCAGTCTCTAGCGGTAGTCTGGCAACAATAGATAATTTCCGATTGACTCGGGTAAATTGACTTCTGGATATGCATGAATCAAGCAGAAGTTTTTCAGTCACCTTGACCGGAGATTTGTTATCTTACGTGTCATTATGGGCGATAGACTCCTTATCAAAAACACAACTATTGTTACTCTCGATCCACAGAGCCAGATATTGCATGGAAGTGTCATTATTGAACACGGTCGCATTGCTTCAATCGAACCATTCCCGCTCACTGATTTAGGCTTCGACGAAGTGATTGACGGACAAGATCGGATACTAATGCCTGGATTCGTGCAAACGCATATTCACCTTTGCCAAACTTTATTTCGCGGCGCGGCGGACGATCTGGCATTGATTGATTGGCTCAAGCAGCGCGTTTGGCCAATGGAAGCGGCCCACACGCCAGAGTCACTTTATGCGTCGGCGCAATTGGGAATTGCTGAGTTAATCAAAGGCGGCACTACTTGCGCATTAACAATGGAAACGGTCAATCATACTGACTCGGTTTTTCAAGCAGTCGAAGAGTCTGGTTTTCGAGCCACTGTTGGCAAATGCATGATGGACGCTGGCGATGACGTTCCAGCCGAGTTGAACGAAGAAACCGAAACTTCGATTGCCGAATCACTTCGCTTGTTGGAGCGCTGGCACGGAGCGGCCAATGGTCGGATTCGTTATTGTTTCGCTCCGCGTTTTGCCGTTAGTTGTAGCCAACAGTTGCTGGAAACCGTGGCCAGGCTTTCACGTGAGCGCGAAGTGTTGGTGCATACACATGCCTCGGAAAACATTGACGAAGTCGCCATGGTCGAACAATCAACAGGGAAGCGAAATGTACATTACTTGAATGATGTTGGCCTAGCAGCACAACATATTGTGCTAGCACACTGCATCCATCTGGATGAAACAGAGATGGAGGTGCTGCAAATGACCGGAACTCATGTTTCGCATTGTCCTTCGTCAAATTTGAAATTAGCTTCTGGTATTGCCCGCGTTTCCGAAATGCTGGACCGTGGGATTTCGGTTTCACTCGGAGCAGATGGCGCACCTTGCAATAACCGGCTGGATATTTTCACTGAAATGAGGACAGCAGCTTTACTGCAAAAAGTTCTTCAAGGATCACAGGCGCTTCCCGCTCTGACGGCATTACGAATGGCTACAATTAACGGAGCTAAGGCTTTGGGGTTGGATGGGCAAATTGGATCCATTGAAGTTGGAAAACGAGCGGATTTAATTCTGCTCAATTTGAATGCGCTGCATACCATTCCAAGGTTCGATCTCATTTCGACGGTGGTTTATGCGGCAGATGCCAGGAATGTTGAAACCGTCATCATTGATGGACAAATTGTTATGCGGGAAAAAGAACTGCTGACCTTAAACGAAATCGAAGTACTGGCTGAAGCCCAAAAACACTCACATAAATTTGCGGCTATTCTTCGTCGGCCTTAATCCGATTAGAATGCAAAAAAAAGGCCGATGGAGATCATTTGATCATTTATCGGCCTTTTGCAATTTTGTACGACAGCAAAAGCTCACACTGCATCTGCGGTCTTAAACGGTTTCAGTTCGCCCAGCTTTGGGTCAGCTTTGTTGGCATTTTTATTGTCTTTACCATCAATCATATGGCACTTTCCGTCAAAAACTGCCCCGTGTTCGATCATTAGTGCAGGTGTATAAATATCTCCATAAACACGACCTGATGGGTGAATTTTGACACTGGTTTTAGCCGTAATCGTTCCTTCCACTGTGCCGCTTACTTCGACCATTCCAGCCTTGATCGTGGCTTTAACCTTTCCTTTTTCCATAATTAAAAGAGAGCCGGATTCGGATGTGATCGTTCCCGAAACGCCTGCATCAATACGCATGATTTCTGTGAACTTAACTTCTCCAACGATGTCTGTGCCTTCCCCGAGGAAGCTGCGAAGATCGGTTGGACCGTCATTTATTGCTGACCTGCTGCTACCAAATTTCATGATTTAACGCCTCCTAAACTGAATTTTGATTGAAGTATATAGATTTGAGATAGGGGCAGTTGCCGGTGGAAGATTTTGAGGGAAACCTGGTCTGTCATGCACGGGGAGGGCTAAGCATCTGACTTTCGCAGGATGATCGAGTAAATCCTATCCAACTCACTCATCGAACCAAATTCAATCTCGATCTTGCCTCCATTTTGACTCAAGTTAATCTTAACAGGGGTGCCAAGATACCTTTTCAACTTTAACTCGGCGGCGCGGATGTTAGCATCATTGCCATTTTGTGTCGAGCTTTCTCTAATTGATGGGCTTGATGTGGCTCGCTTTACGGCTTGTTCTGTCTCACGAACTGATAATTTTCCTGAAATTATCTCTTCAGCCAACCGCAACTGATCTTGTTCGGACTCCAGTCCAAGTAAAGCCCGTGCATGTCCCATTGAAAGTTGGTCTTCTTCCAGCATTTGCTGGATATTTGCAGGCAGTTTTAGCAGCCTCAAGTAGTTTGCAATCGAAGACCTATCTTTCCCAACTCGCTGTGCCACTTCATCCTGCGTTAGCCCCAAGTTTTGAATCAACCGCTGATAAGCCAAGGCTTCTTCAATCGGATTCAATTCCTGCCGCTGAATGTTTTCAATTAGCGCCAACTCAAGCAATTTTGCATCCGGGATGCTACGAACAACAGCGTTGACTTTATGCAGTCCAGCACGTTGCGCCGCACGCCAACGTCTTTCTCCGGCGACAATCTGATAACGCCCACTCGCAACTCTGCGCAAAAGTATTGGCTGCACCAATCCATTGGCCCTGATTGATTGAGCAAGTTCTTCCAGCTTGTTTTCATTGAAATAGGATCGCGGCTGATCGGGATTTGGTTCGATCAAGTCAATGTCCACTTCCAAAAGTTCATCGCCTTGAGCCAGTGAATCGGCCAACAGAGCACTAAGACCTCTACCTAACGCTTTTCTTGTCATTTTCCATTACCTCTTTGGCAAGGTTCATATAGCTTTCAGACCCACGTGATTTTATGTCGTATAAGATAATTGGCTTTCCATGACTAGGGGCCTCTGCCAATTTGATGTTTCTGGGAATAATTGTGTCGAATACCTGGCTGCCCAAAAAATCTCTTAAATCTGCCACAACCTGATTCGCCAAATTGGTTCGCTCGTCGTACATCGTCAGCAGGAAGCCTTCGACTGCCAGGCTTGTATTTAAGCTGCGGCGAATTCTGACCAAGGTATCCCAAAGATCAGTCACCCCTTCCAAGGCAAAGTATTCACACTGAATTGGAACGATCACGGAATCGGCGGCGGCTAACGCATTCAAATTCAATAAGCCGAGACTGGGTGGACAATCCAGGATGATATATTCAAAGTTTGCACGCTCTTCGCTGATAACCTTTTTCAGAAAAAATTCTCGCCCTTCAACGTCAATGAGTTCAACTTCTGCTCCCGCCAAATTGCGATCAGAGGGAGCCACTTTCATAAACTCAAGCTCGGTATTCAGCATAACCTTGCCAATTGGTTCCTGCATAACCAGAGAATGATAGACCCCACGCTTGAAGGAGCCTTTTTTGATCCCAGAACCGCTTGTTGCATTGGCTTGAGGGTCCAAATCAATCAGCAACGTAGGCACTTCGGCTACCGCCAGTGAAGCGGCAAGGTTGATGGCAGTCGTCGTTTTCCCAACTCCACCTTTTTGGTTTGAGATTGCAATCACTTTTCCCATTTTTTTCATTCCCAATGAAGACACTTAATTGAAAGCTACCAAGAAAACGACATTACCATAAGCACCTGAACGTTTCACGTGAAACCATGCGACAAAGAACCTTTCACGGAAAATCTAAAAACGTTTCACGTGAAACTCAAACAGATGACCACAAACTTCCGATCTGATCCCGGGATTGGTTCTATTTGAAGTTTGATGTTTGACCGGTTGGCAATTTGCAGCTTTTCGGCAAGATCTTCTGTCCCCAAAACAATGACTTGCCGACAATTCTTTCCCAAGGCCAACATTTCTGAGACCACATCTTCCATTTGCTCAACAGCACGAGCGATCAAGCAGGAATTAGTCGGAAAATCGCCAAGCGATTCTATTCTGGTCTCAATCACTTTGACGTTTGATAACCTCAAAACTGAAATGACCTCTTCCAGAAAAATGACTTTTCCACGTTTTGATTCAACCAGATGAATGGCCAAATCTGGCCTGAGTATGGCTATAGGAATTCCGGGCACTCCTAATCCAGTGCCTAAATCCCAAACTTGCTCGACTTGTGAGGAGATAAACCCTTCGGCAAAGTCAGATTCCAATATGTGGCGGCGAAAAAACTGGGAAGGTTCAGTCAATGTCGTCAGGTGAAGCCTGGGATTCCATTTCAGAACCAAATGGTAATACTCTCGCAAGCGATCAAGCTCCAAGCCAGAAAACTCTGCTCCTGCTGATCGCCGGTTCTTTCTCAAAAGGTCTTCAAAATGGCGAAGATTATCTTCAATCACTGAACTTGTTGTCGGGAAATCAGTTCAACATGAACTGTCAGCAGCGAAAGCGCTGCCGGAGTAATTCCAGGAATTCGCATCGCCTGACCTATGGTTTGCGGGCGAACGCGATTGAGTCGCTCAATCATTTCGTTGGACAAGCCGGGAAGTTGAGAAAAAACGAGACTAGCAGGAATTTTCCTATCAACGGCTTTGGCCAAACGTGTGGCCATCGTTTCCTGTGAATTCAGATATCCCTGATATTTGAAATCGGTCACAACTGTAGTCAGGTGCCCTAGCACATCCGCATCTCGCCAGTCTTCCGGAATCAGATGTACTAAATGTTCTGGTAATACTTCGGGTCGTTTGGCTAGTTGGCCCAAATTTACGGCTTCTGACAAATTAACTCCTGATACTAGAGAAAACTGTTGAAACCCATCAGACTTTGCGGAAATCGTTGTGCGCCGAAAAAACTCTCGCAGTTGATTCTTTCGCTGCATTTTAACGACAAAGTTTTCATACCGATCTTTGGAAAGCATTCCCAGATTAAAGCCTATTTCCGTCAGCCGCTCATCAGCGTTATCAATCCTCAGCTTCAATCGCTGTTCAGCGCGGGAAGTGAACATCCGATACGGCTCGTCCACACCTTGAGTCACCAGGTCGTCAATCAAAATTCCGATATAGGCTTCATCTCGCTTTATGATTAAGGGATCTTGGCGATGAACAAAGCGTGCCGCGTTAATTCCGGCGATGATGCCTTGAGCCCCTGCTTCTTCGTAACCCGTTGTGCCGTTAATTTGCCCGGCGTTGAAGAGTCCCTTTAAGCGCTTGGTTTCCAAAGACGGCCACAATTCGGTTGGATCAACCATGTCATATTCGATGGCATAGCCGGGCCGGATGATCACGACATTTTCCATGCCGGGAATCTGCCTTACCAATTCTCGCTGCAAATCAGCGGGCAAGCTGGTCGAGAAACCATTCAGATAGGTTTCGTAAGTATTGAATCCTTCCGGCTCCAGAAAAAGTTGATGGCGATCTTTATCCGGAAATTTGACGACTTTGTCTTCGATTGAGGGGCAGTAACGTGGGCCGATGCCTACAATTTGCCCGCTGTACAAAGGTGAGCGGCCAATGTTGTCTCGAATATGTTGATGAACTTTGTCAGACGTGTAGCCGATGTAACAGGAAATTTGCGGCTGCGAAATTGCTTTTGTTGTGAAAGAAAATGGCGTTGGGTTTTCATCGCCAGGTTGTTCTTCAAACTGTTTCAGGTTAATTGTTCGACTATCCAAACGCGGTGGCGTTCCGGTTTTCAAACGAGAAATTCTAAATCCATGATGACGTAAATTTTCGGCCAGCTTGATAGAAGGGAGTTCGCCAGAACGTCCGGCAGAAAACCGCTTTTCTCCGATGTGGATCAACCCATTCAGAAAAGTGCCAGTCGTAACGACGACGGCTTCGGTTCGCAACAACCGTCCATCCATCAATTCAAGTCCAATGACGCGACCATCTTCAACCAGAATTTCCGTGACTTCACCTTGGCGCAAATAAAGATTCGGAATGGATTCCAACTCTTGCCGCATTTGTTTGCGGTAAAGTGCTCGATCAGCTTGTGCTCTGGGAGCCTGAACTGCTGGTCCGCGACTGCGATTAAGCATGCGAAATTGAATCCCGGTCTGATCAATGACGCGTCCCATCAACCCGCCGAGCGCGTCAATCTCACGAACCAAGTGACCTTTGGCAATTCCACCAATCGCGGGATTGCAGGACATCTGCGCAACCAGATCAAGGTTGAAAGTGACGATTGCCGTTTTTGGTCCAAGTTGTGCGGCAGCATTTGCAGCTTCGCAGCCGGCGTGGCCAGCGCCAATCACAACAACATCAAAAATTTCATCAAACTGCGGCATAAGACCTCTGCCCAAATTATGGGCACTTACTTTCCAATACAAAACGTCGAAAAAATTTGATTGAGAATATCTGCAATCAATGTCTCGCCCGTGATGACTCCCAGTGACTTCAGAGCAGTGTGCAAATTTGCCAAAGCAATTTCTTCAGTGAAGCCTGAAATCAAATCCTGCTTTGCTTGATGCAGAGCACTCAAAGCCTGCTCCAAAGCCTGATAGTGACGTTCGTTTGTGATTATAGCACTTTCGTTTGTTACGGCCGTTTCCGAGATGAGTTGCTGATAAATGAACTGCTTCAACTCTTCAATACCTTCGCCAGTCAAAGCCGACACCCGCAGCATGGTCGCTTGCTTGTTTAGAAAGTCAGCGGCTTCTCGTGATAGCTCGGCCCTCAAATCACATTTGTTGACCACAACAAGATTGACCGGAAACTGGTTGATCAAATCTTTCTCTTCAGCAGGCAAAAGAGTATCAGCTTCGACAACAACAACCACAAAATCAGCTTCACTGATTGCCGACCTTGTCCGTTCGACTCCTATCTTTTCAACAAGGTCATCCGTTTCCCGAATACCTGCGGTATCAATCAAATCAATCGGAATTCCGTTGATTGAAAATGCTTCGTTCAATGTATCGCGGGTCGTGCCGGGCAAGTGAGTAACAATGGCCCGGTCACGTCCAAGCAAAGAATTAAACAGGGAAGACTTGCCTACGTTTGGACGGCCAATCAAAGCCAGCTTAATTCCCGATCGGATCAATTTTCCCACACGATAACTTTCAGCAAGCCTGGAAAGCTGCTGAATATAGCCATCAATTTTGGCCAAGAACTTTGCCAAATCAAGCGAATCAAGATCATCTTCAACAAATTCAACCGATGACTCGAAGTGAACAATCAGTTCGATTAAACCTTCTTTGATTGGTTTGAGCTGACTGGATAATTCGCCGCGAAGTTGTCGAGTAGCAATTCTGGCCTGATATGTCGTTTGTGAATGAATCAAATCCTTGATGGCTTCGGCCTGGGCAAGGTCGAGCCGCTGATTCAGAAAAGCGCGTAGACTGAATTCTCCCGGTTGAGCCAATTCCGCGCCAAAAGCAGTCAACAACCTGAGAACTTCGGCCAGAACAACCGGACTGCCGTGGCAGGAAATTTCGATAACGTCTTCGCCGGTAAATGAATGCGGAGCTTTGAAATAGGTAACGACAGCTTCATCAATCGCATTGCCTGTTTCCGGATTAAACAGATGTTGCAGTGAAGCGTGCTGAGGCGTGAAAGAAGTCTTTTGACCGTCGCGTAAAAGTTTAGCGATCAGCGACAATGACTCAGT
>CAYLJQ010000280.1:0-8517 GCA_964383955.1 uncultured Heliomicrobium sp.
TCTTTCCCAAAACGGTGATCTCGAAAAGGCGGTCAGCCGCGCATGATTTTGAGACAACCGCAGGGGGTGGACGGCTTGCGACGTCGATCACGGGGACGCTGACCGGCCGGGGCGGCGATATCATTGTGCTCGACGATGTGATCAAACCCGATGATGCAGCTTCGGAAACGCAACGCAACGCCGTCAACAATTGGTACCGCTCGACGCTTTCGTCGCGCCTCAACAATAAGGCAACCGGCGCTATCGTGTGCGTCATGCAGCGGCTGCATCAATATGACCTTGCCGGCATGCTGCTCGAAGATACGAGTTGGGATCATCTGTCGCTTCCAGCGATCGCTGAAAAGGATGAGCTCATCCCCTTGACCCGGGGCCGCATGCATGTCCGCAAAACGGGCGATGTGCTTCATCCTGAACGCGAGGACTCGGCTGAACTGCAAAAACAATTGGCACTGATGGGCTCCTATCTGTTCGCCGCGCAATATCAGCAGGATCCCGTTCCCGAACTTGGCAATATTTTTCGTAAAGACTGGTTTCAACTCGCCGATGCCAACGCCATGCCATCACTTGGCGGCAGCATCGTGCAGTCGTGGGATACGGGGATCAAGACCACCGAAGGGCACGACTGGTCGGTCTGCATCACGGCGCGCATTGTCGACCTGCGCATCTACATCATCGATCTGTGGCGTGGCCGGTTGGAATATCCCGATCTGGAGCGCAAATGTATTGAACTAGCCCGGTTCCACAATGCGCAAAATATCCTGATCGAGGACCGCGCTTCGGGCCAGCAGCTGATCCAGTCGTTGCGTGGACGACGGCCCCAGGGCGTGCCATTGCCCATCGCTGTCAATCCCATACAGGACAAGGTAACGCGCGCAACGGGTGTAAGTTCGATGGCGGAAGCTGGGCACATGTTCCTTCCCAAAGGCGCCGCTTGGCTGGACGCCTATACAACCGAGATGACCGCCTTTCCGCAAGGTCGCTTTGATGACCAGGTCGATGCCTCAACCCAATTGTTGGATTGGGCACGCAGTCGCCTTTTTAGGCCCAAAACCGAACTGGCTGGTCCAGTGGGGATTTTTGAGGATCAGTATGGCAACCGGAATTGGAGCGGTGACGTGAATGACATTTTAGATACGAGCCGGATTGCGGGGTGGGTAGACTAGAGTATGGGGCTCGCGCTTTCGTCCGTGTACGGCCCTTTCCTGAATTAATGAGTGCGCATCGCAAAACTTGTGGCGCTCTTGATCTTCAGAAGCCTTTTTACGATGCAGGACCGCGAGTGTTCCGCGGAGCAATCCGCTTGGCAGAACAGGAAATAGTGGAATTGCCATCTGACTATGATAAGCGGCCATTGCCGATCCACCTTCAAAGATTGGCCCCGGAGCAACCCATTCCTAGCATTTTGCGCTGCTCCGGGTATTCGTACTGCTGATATGATGATAAATCAGCCAAGGTTTGGCAGCCTCTGACGATGTATTAATATACCCGCAGCCTTTCCGTAACTGGAAACGAAAGCTGCATCTCCCAATAACACAATCTTGCCGTCGCTCACTGCCTGCCACCGTGAAGAATGGATTATGGACCTCGAAAAGCCGCCGGAAGTTGGTTAACCGATCGCATAGAATGCTCGACGCGCGGTCAGGCGTGGGGGTCGTCGCAATGCCGCAGCCGGGAATCAAGGCATATCCAGCCTTGTAGAGCACGCAGGGATTGTTTCTCTTTTAGTAAGTCGAAATTCTGGTGCATAGATTTTACCGGCCACATTCTCAAAAGACGGCATATTTGCTCATTGAATTCACAGTCATTTTAAAATAAGCCTAAGTATCTTTGCAGTTGCGGGAGGCAGCATGGATATCCTGAAACTTGCATTTCCGATGGTTGGGATTCTGGGAGCATTTATGCTTGCCGTTCTGGCTTTTAAGCAACGCACAATTTTAGATTTTTTTGGCCGCGGATTAGATCAGCTAGAAGCTCTAAAAAGCCTTCCGGCAAAAGATAGACTAGATGGACTCGAAATCATCGATAATACATTAAAAATCGACAAGATTGATACGTCTAAGTTGACTGCAACACAGGCATTTGCTTTGATTACTAAAACATTGGAAGAGAAAAGTAGAACGGCAAAACAAAAGTTCACCGCCTATATCTTCTTTTCAGTATTGGTTGGATTAATGGCATTCGGATTTTTCTTGAACGAAGTTTTGTTCAATGTTGAGTCCAAAATCGAATCCGCGTTATCAGCCGACTCAGTAGGTGCAAATGCCGCTTTAAACGAACGCGATTTTTACAAAACATCGGATCCTAAGCTCGCTGGAAAATTAGGTGCAGAAACCGATTTCAGCAATATGCCACCAGAAAAGGCGTATGAAAAGCTAAGGCAAAAAATCTGCGAAGAGCCAAATAGCGAAGGATGTAACCAAGCAATTCGGGATTTGCGTAACAGAGCGAAACTACGTGAACCCCCGTTTAATGAGATTGGTGCCCAAGTAAAATTTGGAATCCCAGGCGAACCTGCCCAGCAACCATTTAGATTTACGCTGAATGTTGATCAAGATTTTGAGTATAAAAACCAAGTTGTCGAACTAATTTACAACGGTCGAAGACTGATCCTTTTTGCAAGGCCCAGAATCACTGGGATATCTGACGAGAACTTTGTTCATTTCAATGATTCTCAAGCAAATTTTATTGGCGCGTCCAGGGTTTCGGCCAAGTCGTCGCCGGAGGCAGGTAAGCCCAGTTACATTGACGTAGCTTTTGTTCGTCCGATTTTTAAAGAGGATCCAGATTTATTTGATCCGAGTTGTACTAGTTACTGGAAGGCGAATAATCCTAGCCTGTGCGCGGACGATATAGGCGAGTCGATTCCGCTTTCCGTGCTTTTGGCGGCATTGAGAAAATAGCATCAATATTTGACGGCAATACTAAGCTCAACGTCTTTCACGTATACGTTCAGCGGACGCTCCGATATCGTTCTGCCGAGGGCCACTTACACCAACCAGCAAAATTTCACCTCTGATTTATAAGTAAAGAAGGGGGACGGCTTCACGATATTCCGGTTAGGAAGCTAAAAATTTTGGTTACTTGACCATAGCAACGGACGTCAGCTTGCCACGACCTGCCCGACTGAAAGGCAACAAGCAGTCTCCTGTTTTCGTCAGAGGACATTTGTTCATCGGGTGAGCAAATGTCCGTTGCTGTGCTCGCTATACATCATCTGTCTGGGCTTAAAATTATGCGCGGAGTTAACATTGATTGGAAAAACTGCGGGCCGCTGAAACGCACTTGGTTTACGCATAATATTCATATTGACTTCGCTGACCTTCCCCATAAGCTGCGAAAATAACATGAAAATCGAGTCGCCGTCTATCTAACGCTCTTGACCTAGGAGAGAGTAATGAATCGTGCTTTATTGACGGCGACAGCGCTCGCGCTTTTGGGTGGTAGTTCGGCGCACGCAGCGGAGACCATCAGCTTTAGCTATGATGCAAAGGGCCGACTTGTGAAGGTTATCCGCTCTGGCACCGTCAACAATGGCGTTCAGACAACCTACACCCATGACAAGGCCGATAATCGCAAGAATACGGCCACGACAGGATCACTCAACGCGCCGCCGCCCTGATAGACACTACCGCGCTTGAGATGTTTCAAATGGGAGGGCATGTTATGTGTCGGATTGCGGGAATAGCATTAAGGAAACTGGTAAAAAAACCGAACGAGCAATGGCTTCCAAAAAATAGAAAAATGTCTTTTACGGCCCTGGCACTGCTTGCAGTTTTCGCTTCATCGTTGCTCAATTCCGGAAATGCAGTCGCGCAGACCCAAACTGCATCAACCAATGTGACAGTCGATATCAACGGCATCGACGTGATCGATGGACTGCCCAATCATGCAAAGGAGGATATTTCAATCGGTCCTGTGGAAGGCGTAGGAGGATTAAAATATGTCCGAATGTACGGAAAAGCTGGCTGGACTGACAATTTAAGATCAAGAATCGAAAAGCGAATTGAGAACGGGCAAAATGTATTTTATGTTACAATTGGTAATAATTCAGAAAAGTTTACTCGATCTGGTAGCATATATACGCCTCAGGTTCCGATGGGTAGTGGTCTTACGTCAGCGGTAAGTGGTGCAATTACTTCCTACACATACACATTAAGAGACGGAACTATCATTGGGTTTGTAGAAAATTCATCTGGCAGTTCGCTTGGAATTCGTATCGATTATGTTCAATATCCAACAAAAGATAAAGATGTATATAATTATAAATCTCAGGTATTAAACAGTGTCAGGTATGAAAGGCTGCAATCTGTAACAAATAATACCTCCTGGCAAATAAAGATAGGTTATGGCTCTAACTCTTTGAGCGATTCAACACTGTCGGAATGGCAGCGTATTTCTTCAGTGAAGGGCATAAATAACGTAGTCTCTTATTGCGATCCCGCCGCAGATGCATGTTCTACTCCCGAAGCATGGGCAGAAGCGATATATACTCAACTTGGAACTACTACAACTACTACCGATGCTACAAGCGCGGCAACCACATATACACACGACGCAACCGGTAGGTTGATTGGCATACGTCGTCCCGGCAGCTCGGCAGACAATGTCGCTATAGGGTATGATGCGTCCGGTAAAGTGAGTTCCCTTAACAATGATGGCGACATCTATAATTACTCATACTCCGATGTCGGCAATGAACGTACAACAACGGTTTCTATTGGAAGCACGTCCACTGTCTACAAGTTGGATTTGACGGCTCGCAGGATCACGTCTGTCACGGATCAAACCGGTAAATTGACGAGTTTTCAATATGATGCAAGTGGTCGGCTCTTTAGAGTTACAAAGCCAGAGGGGAACTACGAGCAATATGACAGAGATAGCCGGGGGAATGTTACAACCCTGAGGAAAGTAGCTAAGCCGGGATCTGGTTTGGCAGATATTGTTGAAACTTATTCATTTGATGCGAGCTGCGCAAATACTTTGAAATGTAATAAACCGAATTCCTATATGGATTCGAATGGAAAACAAACAACATATACATACAACGTCAACACGGGAGGTATTTCCGCAATAAGATACCCAGTTCTATCAAACGGAGATCAAGTTAAAAAGTTTACAATTTACAATCTAAAGGTAGCAAAGGTGAAAAATGCTTCGGGAACCTTGGTTGACCAAGCTATCGCTGTCTACCGAGCAACGAGCGACTGCACCACCTACCTTGGTAATTGCTTGGATTCAGGTGAAAAAACTACATTCGATTATGCCGCTGCTAGCAATCTCTTGAGAGGAAGCATCATTGATAGCGCAGCTAACGGAACGGTGCCGCTACCCTCTACATATGGTTTTGATCGGATCGGAAATGTTGTTTCCCGTGATGGGCCGCTCTCTGGAGCAGTAGACTCGATAAGGATAATTTATGATTCTGCTCGACGCCCGGTAGGGCAGATACTTCCGGATCCTGACGGCGCTGGGAGTCGGGCATTGGCTGCCATTAGAACGTCCTACAATGGCAATGGTCTTGCCACTTCTGTGGAGTATGGCACTGTCAATAGCCAGAGCGATGCTGATTGGAGCGCGTTTGCGGTGTCCAGCCAAGTACTTTACGAATATGATACAAAAGGCCGTCGGACAAAAACTAGCACTATTTCCGGAGGAGTGACGTATGAGGTGGAACAGGCAAGTTATGACACACTTGACCGACTTAGCTGTGTCGCAACCAGAATGAACCCTTCCGTGTTTGGGAGCCTTCCATCGTCGGCATGTCAACTGACAGCGGCAGGCGCTTTCGGTCCTGACCGGATAAAGAAATTTAGCTATGATAATGCAGGTCGATTACTCTCAACGGTCTCTGGGTTTGGAACTGCTGACGAAGGAGTGGTTTCTAGTTTTATATATACGCCAAACGGTTTGATTAGCTCTGTCGACGATGGAGAAAACAACCGGACAACCTATTTCTATAATGGTTTTGATCGAAAAATCGAGGCACGGATGCCAGTTTTGTCGCAAGGCGCCAGTGCAAGTTCCGCATCAGACAAGGAGTTGTACACGTATGATGCCGCCGGTAATTTGATCAGCCGGACCCAGCGCGACGGTACAGTTATTCAATTCGGCTATGACGCGATGGGAAGGCAGACATTGAGAGACCTTCCGGTCGGGCAATTGGATATCAGCTATCAATATGATTTGAAGAATCGGATTACCTCAGCCACCCAAGGTACAGGCACATTGACATGGGTTTATGACGAAAACGGGAACGTCAAATCTGCCTCAGGCCCTCTTGGCGCGATTAGCTACGAATATGATCCCGGTGGAAGGCTGTCCAAAATGACCTGGCCGGACGGCTTTTATGTGACGTATGATTACGACAATGCTGGGAAAGTTACGGCCATTAGAGAGAATGGAGCTTTATCAGGCCCCGGTGTTCTTGCCACTTACTCCTATGATAACCTCGGTCGGCGGACATCGATTGTTCGTGGCAACGGTACTGTCAGCACATATAGTTATGACTCCGCGTCGCGAATCAATAGTTTAACACATGACCTCGCGGGAACAGCAGCAGACGTCACATACAACGGCTATTTTTTCAACCCAGCACAGCAGATCGTTGGCAAAACGTCGTCCAACGATTCGTATGCATGGTTGGGGCACTACAACATCAACAGGAATTATTCTGCAAATGGCCTGAATCAGTTAACGTCCGCTGGCACAACGAGCTTTTCTTATGATGCAAGAGGAAACCTTACGGCTTCGGGAAGCGCATTATATACGTATAACGCTGATAATCAATTAATGTCCGGTCCGGGTGCCGCCCAATTTCAGTACGATCCGGCGGGTCGACTTGCCCAAGCCGGGGCCACCGCCATGCCCACCACCAAATTTCAGTATGATGGCAGCGATTTGATCGCCGAGTATGATGGGGCGGGCATTCTTCAACGCCGATATATATTTGGTGCGCAAAAGGGCGAACTGCTCACTTGGTATGAAGGAAGTGGTACTTCCTCACGACGTTGGTTCCACCAAGACGATCGGGGGAGCGTCGTGGCACTTACCGATGGATCGGGGGGCATGATAGCGATAAATAAATATGACGAATATGGTATACCGCATTCATCGAATATCGGACGATTTCAGTTTGGTGGCCAGATATGGTTACAAGAGGTGGGATTCTACTATTCAGGCGCAAGGATGTATTCGGCAACATTGGGGCGCTTTTTGCAGACCGATCCGATAGGATATGCCGATGGACCAAATGTTTATCAGTTTGCAGGTTCCGACCCTATCAATATGACTGATAAGACTGGGCTCAAGAAAGAGGCGGTTGATGAAATCGTCGTCAGCGGATTCCTAAGTAGCTTGGATAGCTTACTGGAGGATTTCCTTGTAGATGTATTTTCCGACACGTCTTCGTCTTACTGGCTGCTGAGGCAATCATTACGGGCGCAGGGCGATCCCGAAAAGAAAAAGCAAAATGCCAAGCGAAAGTCGAAAAAGAATACTGAAGAGTACACAACATGTTCGGGGTTCGCAGAGTTCACGGCCGTGGGTGGCGATCAAGCACAGGCGGACGGAGCGCTATATTCAAAATACCCCGAGCAGGCCGGCGGTTCAATTAAGGGGGGGGCATTCGGAACTGTCGCAGTCAAAGAAGGCTTCCTCGGATTGGACAGAAGGCAATGGCGTACTTACGGTACACGTGTCTTCATCTACCCAGACATTCAAGCTAGGATTAGCAAGTACGGTGGCCCCATTGGCGCCCTTACGGTGTCGGATTATGGGGACAAATATGTGCAAAACACGTCAGGTGTCGCTTTCGACCTTTACAGATTTCCAACTGAAGAAAAGGCTAATGAGTTTGGGCGTCAAAAGAACGTTCCAACAGGAATAGCCTTCCCAAAATCGAGCGGCGCACAATGCCCGCCAGGATTTAAACAGGTGAAATAGCTATGAGGACGATGCTATCCATGGCAGTTGCATTAATTTTAAGTGCCGCCGCAAGCTGTGCTTCTGCTCCACCGCGTTCAGAACGATTGCAGTGGAGCGATGGTAGCGTTTATCGGTCTCCTGATGGATTATCTAAAATTGAAGTTAAGGCCGACTTGACTGGAAGTGACAACAACAGCTTGGTAACCTTTAGGAAAGGCAACAGCAAATCAGAACAAAATATCTTCATCTTGAAGAGAAATGCTGATTTGTATTGGGCAAAAGATAGTAAATTTGCCGTTATTGTAAATCACCCTTTTGATGGTGAATCTGAAATTATTGTTGTGCCGACAATTGGAATTTTTAATACCAACTCTACGCGTGATATTGATAATAGATTAAATCAAAAATTGAAAAAGGAATTTGTTGATGCAGAGAATTTACATATCAGAAAATTTGATATCTTAGAATGGAACGGAGATTTATTAAAAGTCAATCTTTCTGGGAGATATGAACTCAAATATGGTAATGGCAGCGTTGCGAATTTTGCAAAAAAATATGTCGTGAACTTGGATAAAAAAACCGTCGAATAATTTT
>CAYLJQ010000281.1:0-8475 GCA_964383955.1 uncultured Heliomicrobium sp.
GTTGTCCCGGAAGCGCACACCCACCTTGATTATCCACCTTAACTACCCAATGAACGCAACAAGTTAGTGCCAGAATTGGGGTGGCACGCCAGTTGGATAAACCTCTTGTTCATCCAAAATTGTTTTGTTTGTTTTAGGAGGGCTTGATGATGCAAACACTCTGGCAAGACCTGCGCTATGGCGCGCGAATGTTGTGGAAAAGTCCCGGCTTTACGCTGATTGCGTTGCTGACTTTGGCGCTGGGCGTTGGCGCAAATACGGCCATTTTCAGTGTGATCAATGCCGTGTTGTTGCGTCCGCTGCCGTATGAAGAATCCGACCGGCTGGTGCTGTACAACGAACGCAGCCCGCAGATGGATGGAATGTCCATTTCCTGGCCGAATTACACGGACTGGCGCGCACAGCAACGTGTCTTTGAAGAAATGGGCGTGTACAACCGTGGCGATTACAACCTGACGGGGTCGGGCAATCCGGAGCGCATTCGCACAGGGCAGGTGACGGCCAGTTTGTTTACGACGTTGCGGGCGAAAGCCGCGCAAGGCCGCGTGTTCACCGCCGAAGAAGACAAACCCGGCGGACCGTTGGTGACGGTTTTAAGTCATGGATTGTGGCAACGCCGCTTTGGCGCTGATCCGGATCTGGTGGGCAAAACGCTCAGCTTTAACGATAAACCTTACACTGTGATTGGCATCATGCCGCAAGGGTTCGGTTTTCCCACCCGCGTCGAAATGTGGGTTCCGGTGGGCCAGCTTTCAGATCAACCTTCGTGGAAACAGCGCGGCAATCATCCGGGCTTGTACGGTGTGGCGCGGCTGAAACCCGGAACGACGGTTGAACAGGCGCGCGCTGAAATGGACAACATCGCCGCTGGACTGGAAAAACTGTACCCGAACAGCAATCAGGACAACCGGCTGCGCATTATGCCTTTGCTGGAAAATTACGTTCGCGAAGTCCGCCGTGGCTTGTGGGTGTTGTTTGGCGCGGTTGGGTTTGTGCTGTTGATTGCCTGCGCAAACATTGCCAACTTGTTGCTGGCGCGGTCAACAACCCGGCAAAAGGAACTTGCCGTGCGCGCTGCTTTGGGCGCGGGACGTTGGCGAATCGTGCGGCAGTTATTGACCGAAAGCCTGTTGCTGGCTGTGATTGGCGGAACTCTAGGATTGATGTTGGCGAAATGGGGCGTTGATTTGATCCTGAAAACCAATCCTGATGCGATTCCGCGCGCGCAGGAAATCGGCTTGGACAATCGCGTCTTCTTTTTCACGCTGGCTATTTCAGTCGTGACCGGATTGATCTTTGGTTTGATTCCCGCCTGGCACGCCAGCAAGGTGGACGTGCATGAAACCTTGAAAGATGCTGGGCGCGGCAATAGCGGCAGACGCCAATGGCTGCGAGGAAGTTTGGTGGTGACGGAAGTTGCGGCGGCGCTGGTGTTGCTGGTCGGCGCAGGATTGCTGATCCGCAGTTTTTATCAGTTGCATCAGGTCAATCCGGGCTTTTCTTACGACAAATTGTGGAGCGCCAACATCTCGCTGCCGGAAAAGAAATACACTCCGCCACAGCGCATAGAATTTTGGCGACAACTGACGGATCGGTTGCGCACGATGCCCGGCGTTGAAGTCGCAGCCGTGGCTTCAGGGCTGCCGCTTGGCAATAACGGCTGGCAGACTTCCTTTACCGTCGAAGGCCGTCCTGCGCCGAAACCCGGCCAGATGCCGCTGATGGAAGCGTGTCTGGTCAGCCCGGATTACTTTCGTGCGATGGGCATTCCGCTTCGCGGTGGACGGTATTTCAACGAACAGGATATTCATCGTCCCTCTGCGCAGCCTGCGCCGGAAGACATGGGGGAAGAAGGAAAATACTACGCCAGCTTGAACGCGATCATTGTTGACGAAGAAATTGCTCGCCGGCATTGGCCAAATGAAGATGCCGTCGGCAAGCACATCCGTTTGGGCGGCAGCGATTCAAAAGCGCCGCTGGCAACCGTGGTGGGTGTCGTCGGACGTGTGAAGATGGAAAGCCTGAGCGGCGGCACCGATTATGTCCAAGGGTATTTTCCCAGCATGCAGCTTCCGTTTGATGGCATGACGGTTGTTGTGAAAAGCAATATCGAACCAACCAGCTTGACCGCAGCCGTCACCAGCCAAGTCACCGCGCTTGATCCCAGCCAGCCGATCTACAACATCCGCACGATGGAACAGATTCGCGATGAATCTGTCGCGACTGAAAAGCTGAACCTGATGCTGTTGATCCTGTTTGCATCAGTGGCATTGGTGCTGGCGCTAGTGGGCATTTATGGCGTGATGTCGTATGCCGTTACACAACGCACGCACGAAATCGGCATTCGCGTGGCGCTTGGCGCGCAGACTTCGGACGTGTTGCGGCTGGTTGTCGGGCAGGGAATGGTGCTGGCTGGCGTCGGTGTGGTGATCGGATTGGCGTTGGCTTACGGGTTGACGCGGCTGATGAATACCTTGCTGTTTGGCGTCAGCGCGACTGATCCTGCAACCTTTGCCGCTGTCGCTGGCGCGCTGGCACTGGTGGCACTGATCGCTTGTTATGTTCCCGCGCGCAGAGCGGCCAAGGTTGATCCGGTGGAAGCGCTCAGAAGCGAATAAAGCACTCCGTGTGAAGCCTTCTGTTGGATAGAAAGCGTTGGCCAGCGTCGCCAGCAAAATTTCGGCTTCCAGCAATTCATCCTGCAAAGGCGGGGTTTGGTGCGCGCCATTCGTCGTGGCGTCGAATGGCGCGCAATGTGTCTGTCCACTCTCGAATTTCCATATCCTTTCTGTTTAGGAATTGCCTGAAACAGTGAATGCCTAGGAACTCAGAAGAAAATCAATACACGGTCAGTCGTCAGTGAAATCTTTTGACGGTAATCTTAATGCTCGAACGGACTGCCCGGTATTGGGATTTTTCGATCCCAAAAACCGAACAAGACAGCAATCGTAAGCAGGTGACTTGTGCTGTACGGCTTCGACACAGGCTGGACAAGTCAGGGTTTCGCGCGTTTTTACAGGGGAAATGCGTTGGCACGGCATTTGTTGCTGGCAGGCTTAACCCACGAAACGTCCGACTGACGCAGTTTTGAATCCTGTGTTTGAAAAAGACTCGATGCAGCACTCAAGGTGAGAAGATGAAACGTATGAACGTAGGCATTGGCCTTCTACTGTCGCTTGTCACGCTGGGGATGGGGACGGTTTGGGCTGAAAAATTCAGTGGCCATGACTCGCCAGCCTTTCCTGAAACTAGCCAAACCGTGATCGGCGATTTTGAAATCCAAAAGCTGGCCGATGGCGTTTTTGCCGCAATTCGCAAACAGCCGCCGTTGTTTTCCTTTGATCCCAACAACGTTTTCATCATCAACGATCAGGATGTGGTCGTCGTGGATTCCAGCGCCAGCCTGGCGACGACGCGCCAGTTACTGGCAGCGCTGCGCATCCTGACAAACAAACCGGTCAAGTACGTTGTCAACACGCACTGGCACGACGATCACATCATCGGCAATCAAATCTGGCGCGAAGCGTTCCCCAACGTCGAATTCATCGGCCACATCAGCACACTGAAGGATCGTCCCACCGTTGGACAAGCCAACCGGCAGGGAATGCTGCAAGGCGGCAAAGAGTACGCTGCAAACTTACGCAAGCTGGTTGAAGAGAATAAAAGCCTGGCGGGGATTCCTATCACGGATGAAGAACGCACCAATTACCTGGGCGACGCGGCATGGCTGGAACGCGCTTTGGCCGAAGCGCCAAAGGTGCAAATCATCCTGCCGACGCTGACTGTCGAAGATCGGCTGACACTGCATCGCGGCAAGCGCACAATTGAAATTCGTCATTTGGGGCGCGGTCACACTGCCGCTGACCTGGTGGTTCATTTGCCGGAAGAAGGCATTGTCATGACGGGCGATTTGGTGGTGTGGCCAATTCCGTTGGTCGGTTCGACCTCTTTCCCGGCAGCGTACAGTGCGACCATGGAAAAGCTGTTGACGTTACAAGGGCGAATCTTTGTTCCTGGCCACGGGCCTGTCATGCGCGATGATGCATATTTGCGACAAACGGCAAGGCTGTTGGCTTCGCTGAAAGATCAAACTGCGCAAGCCGTCGCGCGCGGCGAAACGCTGGAACAAACCCGCAAGAGCGTAAACCTGACGGAGTTTCGCCAAACGCTGGCTGGCGATTCCATGTTGAAACGAATTCTGTTTGGCGATTACGTCAGCGGCGCAGGCGTGGCCGCAGCGTTCCGCGAAGCGACAACAAAACCTTAACCCAAGAAATGTAGAGGCGACGCCAAACAGCGACGCGGAGAAACTATGAATCATTTATGGCAAGACTTGCGGTATGGCGCGCGAATGTTGGTGAAGAAACCCGGTTTCACATTGATCGCCATCATCACGCTGGCGTTGGGCATTGGAGCGAATTCAGCCATCTTCACTGTCATCAACGCGGCGCTGTTCAAGCCGCTGCCGTACGCCGACGAAGCCCGTTTAGTTGTGTTGCGCGAATTCAAAACGGATAACGCGGAGTCGAGCAAAGGCGTTTCCTATCTCAATTTCAAAGACTGGCAGGCGCAAAGTCGTTCGTTCGAAACGATGGCGCTGGTCAATCTGGACACCGCGACGTTCAAAGGCGAAGGCGAGCCGCTGCGTGTGGAAGGCGCGGTCGTTTCTCCGGAGTTTTTCAAAACGCTTGGCATCACTCCTTTGCTTGGCCGCGCGTTTGAATCAAGCGATGAACAGTCCGGCGGCAGTGAAGGCTTGAATGTCGTGATGCTGTCGCACAGCGGCTGGCAAAAGCATTTTGGCGGCGACAAAAAAATCCTTGGTCGTCAGGTTGTGATTGACGAAAAGCCGTTTCAGATCGTGGGTGTCACACCGCCTGGAATCTTTCCGTTGGCGAAAGAGCCAGTGGATTTTTTCGCCACAACCGCCGTCAATGGGAATCCTTCAGACAAAGAATCAGCCAACGGCAGCCGCAACTACCGCTCTTACCCTGGCGTAATCGCACGGCTGAAGCCGGGCGTCACCGTTCAGCAAGCGCAAACTGAGCTGGCCGGAATTCAGAATTCGTTAGCGCAGCAATATCCGAAAGTGATGGCGAAACGCGCCATCAGCGTTGAGCCGTTGCGCGAATTATTTGTCCGTGACGCCAGCAAAGCCTTGTGGTTGTTGCTGGGAATCGTTGGCGTTGTCTTGTTGATCGCTTGCGTGAACGTGGCGAATTTGATGCTAGCCCGCGCAACCTCGCGGCAGCGCGAAATCGCCATTCGCACTGCGCTGGGAGCCAGCCGGGGCGCTGTCATTCAACAATTTCTGATCGAAAGCCTGCTGCTTGCCTCAGCGGGAGGCGCTTTGGGTTTGTTGCTGTCGCTTTGGTTGGTGGAAGGACTGACGGCTTTGCTGCCAGCCGATGTGCCTCAACTAAGCGGTTTGTCGCCGGATTGGCGTGTGCAGTTGTTTACGTTTGGCGTTTCGGTGTTGACGGGCGTGTTGTGCGGATTATTCCCAGCGTTCACAGCAACACGCGGCAACGTAGCCGAAGCAATCAAAGACGGAGGGCGCACGGCTACAGGAACTGCTTTGCGCGGACGTCTGCGCAGCGCTTTGGTTGTTGGCGAAGTTGCGCTGGCGTTGACGCTGCTGGTTGCAGCGGGATTATTGCTGAACAGTTTGGTGCGGCTGAACCAGGTCAAACCGGGCTTTGAAATCAGCAACACGCTGACAATGCAACTATCGCTTGGCAGCGCGAAATATCGCGGTGTAATGGAGCGGCCCGATAAGATGAACAACTTTCTGGCTGAGCTGACCGAGCGCGTCAAAGCTTTGCCGGGCGTGACCGCTGTCGCCAACGCGCAATGCGTGCCGCTGACCGGGCAGGAAAACAACACGGGCTTTCATATTCTGGGCGATGCCGGTGCGACAGGCGAAAAGCCTGCTGCGCAATTGCGCTTCATCAGCCAGGAATATTTCAGCACGATTGGAATTCCCGTCACCAGCGGACGCGCATTCACCGAACGCGACAACCCGCAAGCCCCGCCCGTTGTCGTGGTCAACGAAGCTTTTGTCCGCGAACATTTCAATGGCGAAAATCCGCTCGGCAAAAAACTTCAGCTTGGCTGGGGCGGCGAATCGCCCAAAGAAATCGTTGGTGTGGTTGGCAACGTTCGTCATCGCAGTTTGAGCGACAGCACCCGCGCAGAGATGTACGTTCCGCAAGCGCAATTCGCGAACGCGGGCATCACACTGATTGTGCATTCCAGCGTCAAGCCCGAAAGCCTGATTAGCGCCGTCAAGCAACAGGTTCAGGCGCTGGACCCGGAAATTCCGCTGACCGCAATCAAAACGCTGGACACGTATCGCCAGGAAGCCCTGGCGTTGCCGCGCTTCAATACGTTTCTGATTGGCGTGTTCGCGTTTCTGGCCTTGGCGCTGACGGTGGTCGGTTTGTTCGGCGTCATGAGTTACAGCGTGACGCAACGCACGCAGGAAATCGGCATCCGCATGGCCCTGGGCGCGCAGATGAAAGACGTGTTGCGGATGATTGTCGGGCAGGGAATGAAGCTGGTGGCGATTGGCGTGCTGCTGGGATTGGCAGGAGCCTTTGCCGTCACGCGATTGCTGCAAAGCTGGTTGTACGAAGTCAGCCCTGGCGACCCGCTGACGTTTGCAGGCGTGGCGTTGTTGCTGGGAACGGTGGCCTTTTTGGCTTGCTGGATTCCGGCGCGTCGTGCGACAAAAGTTGATCCAATGATCGCGCTTCGGTGCGAATAACGAAATGCAAAAAGTAAAGATGGCAAATACGGTGGTTACCAATACGCCGACAGTGTTGATTGCGGACGATTATCCGGATGTGTTGGTGGCACTGCGGTTGTTGCTGAAAGGTGAAGGCTTTCAACTGGAAACTGTGTCTTCGCCAGAGCGATTGTTGGAGGCTTTGGGGCGGCGTTCTTTCGATCTGGTGCTGATGGATTTGAATTACACGCGCGATACCACATCCGGCGCAGAAGGGTTGAATTTATTGGAGCAAATTCGATTGCTGGACCAGACCACACCCATTGTGGCGATGACGGCCTGGGGCAGCATCGAACTGGCGGTTGAAGCCATGCAGCGCGGTGTTTGCGATTTCATTCTGAAACCCTGGGACAACGTCAGGCTGCTGCAAACTCTGCGGACACACCTGGAAGCGGGACGTGCGCGGCGGCGCGAGCATCAGTTGCAAGCACAGCGCCAGGCGGAACAAGTCCGCGAACTGGCCGCTGCGCTGGAAATTCAACAAAGTTTATTGCCGCATATGATCCTGCCTTTGCGGGGCTGTGAACTGGCGACGGTCTGGCAGCCTGCGCGCTCGGTCAGCGGCGATTTTTTCAATGTGCTGCATCTTGACGACACCACGTCGGCAATTTGCATTGGCGATGTTTCCGGCAAAGGAATGCCAGCGGCGTTGGTAATGTCGAACGCGCAGGCGCTGACCAAAGCCTTTGCTGAAGCTCATTGCCAGCCGCGCGACGTGTGCGCGCAAATCAATCGCGCCCTGTGCGAACAACTGAGCTTGGGCAGGTTTGTGACTTTCTTTTATGCCCACTTCGATTCTGACCGGCGCACTTTGTGTTACAGCAACGCTGGGCATAATCCGCCGCTGGTTATGAAAAACGATGGCGAATGTCTGGCGCTGTCACAAGGCGGCACCGTAATGGGCATTTTCAAAGAGCAGGCGTTTGAACAAGCTGAAGTCTCCTTGGCTTCCGGGGACCGTGTTCTGCTGTACACGGACGGCATTACTGAAGCCGTGAATGACACGGGCGAAGAATTTGGGGAAGAGCGGTTGTTGACTCTGTTGCGCTTGCACCGCCAATTAAGCGCAGACGCTTTGCAGCAAACCATCATGGCTGCCGTGACCGAATTTTGCGGCAGCAATTTTCACGATGACGCAACACTTTTGGTGTTGGCTGTCGGATAGACAATTGGCCCAGCGGTTTTCGCGTGCGTAAACCAGGCCAAAGTTTCGGGCAGATGTCTGTGGCGGAAGCCTGGCGCAAAAGGCTGGCAAATCACGACCGCTCGGAAATTGCCGCCGGGCTGCGCATGGGCGACGGAATGTTTGATTTGCTCGGCATCCCGCCATTGATGGGCCGCACCTTTCAGCCTGAAGATTTTCAGCCAGTTATTAGATGTGATGAAAGCCTCTCCATTTCTTTTCAATCCCATTTGCACCTTGTAGTATGTCGCGGCTACCTGGCAAGGCAAAGTTTTGGATTCTCGCCAACATACGCATCCTTCTGAGGCGGTTCGCGATATTCAGCGAAGCTCGATAACGCATGCCCTCGTAATTTTGACTTGATCAGATAGATCCGATTCCATTTGTTCACAATACAGTGCTACTAATCAGACGCCGGTGCCAAAAATGAGTATGCAACGGGCGAAGATGTGGTGTTCGACGTGAGGAGTGAGTTGATCTAAAGGGGTTACCGTGGAGTTCT
>CAYLJQ010000282.1:0-213 GCA_964383955.1 uncultured Heliomicrobium sp.
AAGAACCGTTGTGGCTGACAGCATCGTCAATGACATAAGCCGTCGCCGAACTCCAAACTCCCTTCCAGTTCAATCCCTTCGCACCTTGAATGCCTTGCGGCCCTTGTAGGCCGGTTGCCCCTTGAATTCCTTGTGCGCCGGCTTGCCCCTGAGGTCCTTGAATTCCTTGAATACCTTGCTCGCCTTGAGCACCAGTTGCTCCGACATCGCCTT
>CAYLJQ010000282.1:313-8470 GCA_964383955.1 uncultured Heliomicrobium sp.
TCTGAGCGACCAGTGTCCAGTTTGCACCTTCGACCGGAGCACTGTTGGTGTTGGCGAGTTTGGCAATCCAGGAAGAGCCGTTGTGGCTGACAGCATCGTCAACGACATAAGCCGTCGCCGAACTCCAAACTCCCTTCCAGTTCAATCCCTTCGCGCCTTGAATGCCATGCGGGCCTTGTGCGCCGATTGCCCCGACATCGCCTTTCTGAGCGACCAGTGTCCAGTTTGCACCTTCGACCGGAGCACTGTTGGTGTTGGCAAGTTTGGCAATCCAGGAAGAACCGTTGTAGCTGACAGCATCGTCCGCTACATAAGCCGTGGCTGCGCTCCACACGCCTTTCCAGTTCAGTCCTTTTTGGCCCACGATGACACCCGGTTCCCAGCGATTGTTAGCGGCGTTGAACTTCAGCGCATCTCCATCATTCGGTGCGGTGTTGGCGACGATTCGCCCTTGCAGCCTTACAACCGTGGTTGCACCCTGCGTGCCGATGACGTCTCCGGCAAGCACGCCGCTGAAGTTCGTCGCGCTTCCTGCCGTAGTCGCATTCGTTGCATTGGCGGCATTTGTCGCGTTCACGGCGTTCGTTGCATTTGTCGCCGTGTCCGCCGAAGCGGCGCTTAGACTGCGAATGGCGTAAGGCGTCGCGCTGATTTGCTGGCGCGGATTCAGCGTTGTGTACGCGCCGGTGCTTGCCCCCGCACGGACGGATATTTCCAGCCAGCGATTTGCTCCGGGAAACGCTGCCGCGCCGAAATCCAGTGTCGTAGTGAAAATGCCGGCAGTAACGGTCAAATCATTGACGCTGACAGTTGAACCAATTTGCGAACCGCTGCTCGCCGCGTCGAACAGCAGGAACTGAAAATCGTACTGGCCGTTGGCCGGAACGCCGCCCTCATCCAGTTTGCCCTGATAAGAAAATGCGGTGGTTTGCGACTGCGCTGAAATCAGATTGACAGCCAGCATCAGCGCCAAAACGCAAAATTGAACGAAGCGGGAATGTGTGATGTGTCGCATGTTGTATTTCTCCTGAGAGCAAACGATTTGGGCAAAGCAAGCGACAAGCCCAATCAGTAGCCCGCGCGCAAGCAAGAACTCTGATTGCTCCAGAGTCCAGGCTCGCCCTTGTGCGGGTTGGTGATGTGGCCTGCCGGTTCGATTTCAGATTGAATTTAATGGCCGAGGACGGGCGAACGAACCTCGCGTGTTCGTTCGCCTGCAACGCGCAACTGGCAGTTGTGCGCCGCCCCTAAAATATTTCGCAGCCATGGAAATAAACGGCTGTCACGCTGTGACCTGCGTGTAAGTTCGACTGATCTGCAACTGTTTGTGCTGAATCTTCCGCCAAGCCGGTTTTAACAATGGTTCAAGCTAAGAACCGTGTGAGTTTCGGAAACCGGCGGCCAAAGGTTCTAACCAAGGGTGAAGGCTCAAGTACGCCTTCCCCAGAACGCTGAGCTAAAAAATTGCTCTGCGGAATTTTTGCTGACATTGCGTGTTCCTTTTGATTGAGCTATTCCGAGGCTCAACTTATGATTGCCCGCATCGCTCAGTCCTTGAGCGCTCTGGGCTTCGCTTGCAAGGTTTGTGTCAGAGGCTTTGTCTTTCTTGCTGCCTCGTTTGCTTATGCGACAAATGCGCCGCGGAGCTATCACGCAGAAAAAATAATTTCTGGTTTGCTGCTTTTTTTACCGGCAAACCAATTGGAAGTTGTTCAAAAGGGAAAGTTATGTCTGCTGCCTCACCACAGGAAATCACCGCATTGCTGGCCGCTTGGGGCAGCGGCGATCAGGCGGCGCTGGATCAGTTGATGCCGCTGGTGTACGACGAGTTGCGGCGGATGGCCCATCGTTATCTGGGCCGTGAACGTGCCGGACACACGCTACAATCCGCCGCGCTGGTCAACGAAGCGTACTTGAAACTGCTGGGCGAACGGCAAGTGGATTGGCAGAATCGCGCGCATTTTTTTGCGGTGGCTGCGCAGGCGATGCGCCAGATCCTGGTGGATTACGCGCGCACGCGAAACCGCAACCGGCGCGGTGGCGGCGCGCAGCGGGTTTCGCTGGAAGATGCGCTGGCCGTGGCAGATGAACAATCCGCCGAACTGGTTGCGCTGGATGATGCTTTGAATGATCTGGCGGCCTTCGACCAGCGCAAAAGCAAAGTGGCAGAGTTGCGCTTTTTCGGGGGCCTCAGCGTGGAAGAAACTGCTGCCGCGTTGCAAGTCGCACCCGTCACCGTTATGCGCGAATGGCGACTGGCCAAAGCCTGGCTTTACCGCGAACTGAACAGGGAGGCTGATGAAGCCTGATCGCTGGCAACAAATTGACGAATTGTTTCACGCCGTTGCCGAGCGCGCGCCGCACGAACGCGCCGCGTTTCTGGACGAAGCCTGCGCGGGGAACGACAGCTTGCGCCGTGAAGTCGAATCTTTACTCTCTGCCGATGCTGCCGCTGAAGAAATGGCGACGGCGAAGCTTCCTGCGCGAGTTGCCGGTGAACTGCTCGACCAACAATCTTCACGTCTGACTGCCGGACAATTGCTCAATCAGTACCGAATCCTTTCTCCACTTGGCGCGGGTGGAATGGGCGAAGTCTTTCTGGCCGAAGACACGCGGCTGAAACGGAAGATCGCACTTAAACTGCTGCCTGCGCTATTCACCAGCGATTCTGACCGCGTGCGCCGCTTTGAGCAGGAGGCATTGGCGGTTTCCGCGCTCAACCACCCGAACATCCTCACGATTTACGAGATCGGCGAAAGCGAACGCCATCACTTCCTGGTCACTGAATTCATCGAAGGCCAAACGCTACGACAGCAAATGAACGACGGGCGTTTGCCCGTGCGCGCTGTGCTCAACGTGGCGACACAAATCGTCAGCGCGCTGGCGGCTGCCCACGCCGCCGGGATCATTCACCGCGACATCAAGCCGGAAAACATCATGCTGCGTCCGGATGGAGTGGTGAAGGTGCTCGACTTCGGCTTGGCCAAACTGAACGAGCCGCGTGTTTCAACTGCTGATCCGGCAGAGAAAAAAGCTTCAACCGAATCCGGCGTAGTGATGGGAACAATCGGTTACATGTCGCCGGAACAAGTGCGCGGACAGAAAGTAGATCATCGCTCCGACATTTTCGCCGTCGGCGTGATTTTGTATGAATTGCTGAGCGGGCACCGAGCCTTCACAGGTGATTCGGCGGTCGAAGTGATGAACGCGATTTTGAAGGAAGAGCCGCCGGAGTTGAGCGAGACAAACGCGAAGATCAGCCCGGCGCTGGACAGAATCGTGCGGCGCTGTTTGGAAAAGAAGCCGGAGCATCGGTTTCAGTCGGCCAGTGATCTGGGCTTCGCGCTGAGCACGCTCACAATGCCGTCAGGCGCGCGGCTGGAAACGGCAGAGGGCTTGTCACCTGTAACGGTAAGTCAGTCCGCTATTGGCAAAGCGCGATTGTTTGGCAACGTGGGTCTGGCTTGGTTGATTTCCGGATTGTTGTTGCTGGGAGTCATCGGATTGGCGTGGGCGTATATGACTCGCTCAACGACAGACCCACGTCTGATCCGATTAGCATTTGTGCCGCCTGAAAATTTGACGTTCGACAATGCGTTCTTTGATCAGGTGCTGATTTCACCTGATGGCCAAAAACTCGCGTTCACGGCTCGGGGCGAGGACGGCAAAAAACAGCTCTGGATTCGGCCTCTTGATTCGACAGATGCGACACTGTTGGCAGGAACAGAGGATGTTCTGAGGCCGTTCTGGTCGCCGGACAGCCGCTCCCTTGCTTTCTGTGCGCAGGGAAAACTGAAGCGGGTTAACCTCGACGGGGGCCCGCCGCAAACGCTCTGCTCAGTCAGTGAATTTCGCGGGGGAACTTGGAATCGTGCGGGAGAGATTCTCTTTGCTCCTACCGTTGTTGGCGGATTATTTCTGGTTCCTGCTATTGGGGGCGAGCCGAAGCCTGTTACCGCCCCGGATGTTTCTCGGCAGGAAGTCGCACACCTGAGTCCATACTTTTTACCCGATGGCCGCCATTACCTGTTTCAGGTAGAAGCCAGCAATGCATTTCCTGGCGTCTTTGTCCGTTCGCTTGATTCCAAAGACGTAAAGCAGGTGTTGCCGGACGGCGCTTTGGCAATTTACGACCCGGCGGGTTGGCTGCTTTTTGTTCGCAACGGCGCGTTGATAGTGCAGCCGTTTGATGCAAACAGGCTGGAATTGAAAGGCGAGCCGGTTTCGATCACATCGCCTTCTGAAATTGGTGTCGTTTTCAATGCACCCTTTTCCGTTTCAAATAATGGTTTGCTGACCTGGCAAGGTGATGGCTGGCGCAACTATCAACTTGTCTGGTTTGATCGGGATGGAAGACGCGGCGCTGGCATTGGTCAGCCGGTCAAGGTCATTGCTGGAATGCACCCGCGTTTTTCGCCGGATGGTGGGCGCGTGATCATCCAGCAGCTTGATCCGCAAGCGAAGAACTACGATGTGTGGACGATAGATTTGGCGCGTAATCTGCCCACGCGATTGACTTCGGATGGCTCGTTTGATTTGCGCCCAGTCTGGTCACCGGATGGCAACCGCGTGGTTTTCCGATCTTTGAGAAATGGTGTCCGCGGTATTTATGAAAAAGAGGCCAACAGCGTCGGCGGCGAAACGTTATTGCTCAAAGACGGAGGCGACCCAACCGATTGGTCGCACGATGGGCGGTTCATTGTTTACGGTGTGATTGCGGAACCCACACGCTGGGACATTTGGGCTTTGCCATTGTTCGGTGAGCGCCAACCTTACCCGCTACTCAACTCTGAGTTTGCCGAAGTCCAGGCACAGATTTCACCCAGCGGACGATGGCTTGCGTATGTCTCCGACGAATCAGGCAGGAATGAAGTTTATGTCCAGTCGTTTACGCCGGAAGGGCGTCTAGGCGGCAACAAAATGCGCGTTTCCCCAAACGGCGGCCTGCATCCGCGCTTTCGGCGCGACGGGCGAGAACTGTTTTTTGTAGCAGCCGATGGACAAATGATGGTGACAGCATTGAACCCGAACAGCCCTACGTTCGAGTTTGCACGTCCGCGGGAGTTATTCAAAACACGCTTGCTGCCGGGACACTATAACGTTGGAATCGAATACGATGTGACCGCCGACGGGCAGCGGTTTCTGGTCGGAACGCTTGTAGATGAACCGCCGCCCGTTCAGATTCTGTTGAATTGGTCAGTTGGCTTAAAGCACTGAAATCAATCCCTGATGCCGATCTCAGCGCTAACCTAAGTTTAGGTTTTTGCCGATTGTCTATTTGTCTTGTGGGTTTGCATGGAAGAGCTTGCTGACGATCCACCACCGACCATCAACTTTCAGCAGTTGAAAGTAATCCATGAAATCGTGGTCGTGATATGTGTCCATCGCCATTGCCACAGTTGCGGCGTTGTCAGTTACTTGAATGGAAGTGATGATGAACCTGGTTGGCTCGCCGCTCTTGGCTGGAGCCGGAGTCGAAGCGATGTAATCGTAAAGCCCCTGGATGGGAGTGACGAACAAGTCTTTCCCCTTCCAGCCGAACATGGATGATCGTGGGTGAAAGGCTTGTTTCAACGCTTCGACATTCCCATTGCGAACGCCTTCAATGTACAGGTCTACGACTTTGCGGATGCTTTCCAATTCGGGACAGTGTTTGCTCATGATTTTCCTCCTCAAATTCGGTGTTGCGGATTATGCGCCCCTGGCGCAAAACTTGGTTCATCTGCTTATGCGACGAATTGAGGGCAAAGCTATCAAACTCAGAAAATAATTTGCTGGCTGACAAACGTGAACCACGAAAGATGGCGACAGATTGACGAATTGTTTCACGCGGCGGCGGAGCGCGCGTCCCACGATCGCCCCGCTTTCCTGAACGAAGCCTGCGCCGGAAATGAATCGCTGCGCTGCGAAGTTGAGTCCTTGCTGGCTGCGGATTCTGCTGCGGAAGAGATGACCGCAGCCCTGCCTGCTCAGGTTGCGGTTGAAATGCTGGCCCAAGAGCCGACTCGCATCATTGCAGGTCGAATGCTCAACCAGTACCAAATTATTTCCCCGCTGGGCGCGGGCGGAATGGGCGAAGTCTTTCTGGCCGAAGACACGCGGCTCCGGCGCAAAGTCGCGCTGAAACTGTTGCCTGCGCAGTTCGCTAGTGACCCTGACCGCATTCGCCGCTTTGAACAGGAAGCGCATGCCGTTTCGGCGCTCAACCACCCAAACATCATCACGCTGTTTGACCTGGGCCGCGCAGGCGAAGATTACTTTCTGGCGACCGAATTCATAGATGGCCAGACGCTTCGCCAGCGGTTACGAGATTGCCAGCGTCTGCCGGTCGTTGAAGCCGTAGAAATCACGCTGCAAATCTGCCAGGCGCTGGCCGCCGCGCACGAAGCCGGGATTGTTCATCGAGACATCAAGCCGGAAAACGTCATGCTTCGGCGAGACGGTTACGTGAAAGTGCTGGATTTCGGGCTGGCCAAAGTCGGCGAAAATCAGCCGCTCAGCCCGGACACTTCGCAATCCAGCTTGACCGATCCGGGAACGGTGATGGGGACGGCAAGTTATATGTCGCCGGAACAGGCGCGCGGACAACGAGTGGATGCGCGAACGGATATTTTCAGCTTGGGCATTGTTTTGTACGAAATGATTGCAGGCCGGACGCCGTTTGAAGGCGCGAATATTTTCGAAGTCATTGCGGCCATCATGGAGCGGGAACCCGCGCTGCTTGTCACACACATTCCCGACGCGCCAGACGAATTGCAGCCCATTGTCAGCCGTATGCTCCGCAAAAATCCTGATCAGCGTTACTCGTCGGTCAGGGAGACGCTTGGAGAGTTGGAAAATCTGCGCGACGAGTTGAAGTTGGCTGCAAAATTCAAAGGGCGGCAAATGTCTGATGCCATCAAGCAAACGGATAGTTCGCGGGAGCGGACAACTGAAGAAATCAAAGAAGCGAATACGGCTTCCAGCGCGGGAATCATCCTCGGTGAAATCAAACGACATAAGCTTGGGATGATGGCGATGCTGGCCGCTATGGGGATACTTGTTGCAGGCGGCGCTTTTGCTATCTACAAGCTGCTTAATAATGAATCTGTTTCCTTCAAGCCTTCGTCTGCATCGGCGAAATTTACACCATTGACTTCTTTTTCCGGGTTGGAAAGCAAGCCGTCGTTTTCTCCGGACGGCAACCAGATTGCATTTAGCTGGGTGGGAGAAGCAGGAGACAACACAGACATTTACATCAGAGAAATTGGCGGTGAAGGAATGCGGCGACTGACAATCAATCCTGCGATTGACACGGATGCTATTTGGTCGCCGGATGGTCGTTATATCGCATTTTTTCGTTTAACCGAGGAAGGTGGCGCCATTTTGATGATGCCGTCTCTGGGCGGTGTTGAGCGGAAGATCACCGACATTTCTCCCTTACGCCCACCCCAGATTCTGCGTGGAGAAATGAGTTGGTCGCCGGATGGTAAAACGCTGGCTTTTCCCGACCGTGGTTCACCAGCAGAACCAATGGGGATTGTTTTGTTGACAATCGAAACTGGCGAAAGACGGACACTGATTTCCCCCGTTCCCAATACTGCGGGCGACTATACGCCGGTTTTTTCACCCGATGGAAAAACCATTGCCTTCAACAGGTCTCGAAGCTCAGAAGGCAATCGCGACATTTATCAAATTCCGATCACCGGCGGAGAGCCTAGGAAAATCACCTCGGTGGATACCTTTCTGACTGATGTGGATTGGTTGCCTGATGGCAAAGGAATCGTCTATTCAACGTTTGGGGCCGGAAGCGCCGGAATGTATAAACTTTTTCTCCCTGACGGTGTACCCGAACGGATAACCGGAAGTGAAGGAAACGTATTGGGTGTTGTATCCGATCGGCAGAGGGATCGTTTGGTATACATCAAAGGAAACTATGACATTGACATTTGGCGCGTGGGATTGCGGGAAGGCAAGAGTGACAAGCAGCCACCCGCCAGGTTTATTGCCTCAACAACAACTGAAAACTGGGTCAAATACGCTCCTGATGGGCAAAAAATCGCCTTCCTTTCAGATCGCTCAGGCGTAAATCGGACTTGGATTTGTGACGCGAACGGACAAAATCCTGTTCAAATCGACCTTGATAACAGCAGAGCTTATGTCCCTAACTGGTCACCC
>CAYLJQ010000283.1:0-8463 GCA_964383955.1 uncultured Heliomicrobium sp.
TACCGGTGATTACCGATTCCCTGGATGAAGCTTCGCTTGAACATTTCAATCAGTTCAAAGCGCATTTGGAAGCGCGGGGCATTCCTTACACAGTAAATCCGCGAATGGTGCGCGGGCTGGATTATTACACGCGGACGGCATTTGAAATCGTCGGCCACGACGGGCTTGGCGCACAGAACACTCTGGTCGGCGGAGGCCGTTACGACGGATTATCGGAAACCATCGGGGGACCTCCGACCAAAGGCTTTGGCTTTGCCTTCGGGCTGGACCGGATGGTGATGGCGTTGCCGGAAAGTGAAGCCGAACAACTGCGGACGGCGGACGCGCCGGATGTGTTTATCGTGTTTCTGGGTGAAGCAGCGCGAGTACATTCGTTTACGGTCGCGCAAAAATTGCGGGCGGCTGGCGTCGCCGTGGCGATGGAATTTGAAGAGCGCAAAATGAAAAAAGCGATGGCTGCGGCGGACAAAGCCCACGCACGCCATGCGCTGATCATCGGCGACAACGAAGTCGCTTCTGGAAACTACGCCTTAAAGAATTTGAAAACCGGCGAACAGCAATCGCTTTCGCTAGACGAAGTTATTTTGAAGTTAAATTGAATCTTCCCACGAAGCCACACGAAGGCTCACGAAGAAAGACTAAAGAGAGTAGACAGGATAACAAGATTGAGCAGGGCTGACCTGACCTATTTCCACAAGTGCTTCATTCTGTCGAGCCAGGTAAATCCTGTCGAAAAATTTTCTTCGTGCTTCTTCGTGTGACTTCGTGGGCAAAAATCTGAAGTCAGGAAAGAACAATGTTGGATCATCTTGGACAAACACAACGCACTCATAACTGCGGCGAGCTTCGACGCGAGCAAGCCGGCCAAACTGTCACGCTGATGGGCTGGGTTAACAGCCGGCGCGAGCATAAAAATGTGACCTTTATTCATTTGCGCGATCGCAACGGAATTACCCAAGTCGTTTTCGACCCGGAAAAATGTCCCGAAGCGCATGAAAAGATCAAAGCCGTGCGCAGTGAATTTGTGCTGGCCGTCACCGGCGAATGTATCTTGCGCGACGAAAGCCAGTTCAACCCGAATATGACGACCGGCGAAATTGAAATCATTGCCAATGACGTCAAAGTTCTGAACGATTCGCAGGTGCTTCCCTTCCAGATCGAACGCTGCGAAGCGTCAGAAGACGTGCGCCTGAAATATCGCTACCTGGATTTGAGACGGCCTGAAATGCAGCGCAACTTCCGGCTGCGTCATCAATTGGCGTTCACCACTCGGCGCGTGCTGGACGAACATGGCTTTTACGAAATCGAAACGCCGATCCTGACCAAATCCACGCCGGAAGGCGCCCGCGATTATCTGGTTCCTTCGCGAACCATGCCGGGCAAGTTTTTCGCGTTGCCGCAATCGCCGCAATTGTTCAAACAGTTGCTGATGATTTCCGGCTACGAGCGCTACTTCCAGATCGCCCGCTGTTTCCGCGACGAAGATTTGCGCGCTGACCGCCAGCCGGAATTCACGCAAATTGACATCGAAATGAGCTTCGTTCAGCCAGACGATGTGTTTAACGTCATCGAACCGTTGATCGTCGAATGCTTCAAGGTTGCCGGCTATGAAGCCCCGCTGCGCCCTTTTCAGCGCATGCCCTACAACGAGGCAATGAACCGTTTCGGATCGGACAAACCGGATCTGCGTTTCAGCATGGAGCTGATTGACCTGACCGCCCAGTTTGAAGGCAGCGCGTTTCCCGTGTTTGCCGACGCGATTAAGAAAGGCGGCGTCATCAAAGCCATCGTCGTTGCAGGGGCAGCCACGTGGTCGCGCAAGCAATACGACGACATCATCGAACACGCGAAGAAGTTTGGCGCAGGCGGTTTGGCGTACATCCAGGTGCTGGAAAGCGAAAACAAATCTGCGCTGACCAAAACAATGGGCGCAGAAGGCGTTGCGAAAATCGTCGAAGCCGCTGGCGCAAAAGTCGGCGATTCAATCTTGATGGTCGGCGGAAAATGGGAAAAAGCCTGCGACGCAATCGGAGAAGTTCGTCTGGAAATCGGCCGCCGCGAAAAACTGATCAACGAAGACGACAACCGATTGCTGTGGGTGACGGAGTTTCCGATGTTCGAATACCACGAAGAAGACAAACGCTGGTACGCCAAACATCACCCCTTCACATCACCGCGCGACGAAGACGTTGCAAAACTAGATGGCGGCGATCTGGGTTCGGTCTACGCCAAAGCCTACGATCTGGTGCTGAACGGCAAAGAATTGGGCGGAGGCTCGGTTCGTATTCACCGCTCCGACGTGCAGGCGACAGTCTTCAAAGCATTGGGCCTAAGCGAAGAAGAAGCACGCGAAAAATTTGGATTCTTCCTGGATGCGCTGAGCTATGGAACTCCACCGCACGGTGGCATCGCTTTGGGTCTGGATCGTCTGGTGATGCTTCTGGCAAAGGCGACTTCTTTGCGCGATGTCATCGCCTTCCCGAAAGTTTCGACAGCTTCGGACATGATGACCGACAGCCCCAGCGAAGTCGCTCCGGCACAATTAGCTGAACTGAAGATCAAAACGGTGGTGTAAGCCAGCCAAAGGAGATGTGGGCATGCAAGTGTTCTTAATCTTACTTCTTTTGTCTTTCTGTGAATTGCCGATTCCGGCTTTGCAATCAGCAGAAGTTGCAGTGCCTGGAACAAAGGTAAAGCTTGTTCCACCGGCGGGGCTTACTACAACCAAGCAGTTTCCAGGGTTCTTTGACGAAGAATCCAATGCTTCAATCTTAGTGACAGAAATGCCCGCGCCTTATTCAGAAATGAGTAAGGTGTTTACGAAAGAATCTCTTGCGTCAAAAGGAATAACCCTGATCAGCAAAGAAGAAATTTCCGTCGGAGAATCACCGGGATTGCTGTTGCACGTTAGACAAGAAGTTCAGGTCGCGGTTCTGAAATGGATGGTAATAACCGGAAATGAAACCGAAGTCGTCATGATTACAGGAACGTTTCCGGAAGATTTGAAAACGCGATGGTCTTTGCCCCTGCGTAACTCTGTCTTGGGAGCGAAATGGGAGGCAAACCTGAAAACTGACCCTTTAGCCGGATTGGTTTTCACCATCCAGGACGACCCGGAATTGAAGTTCGCCAAACGAATATCCAACATGATTGCGCTCACGAAGAACGGCGAACTCCCTGGAAAACCAAATAACGATCCGCTTTTCATTGTTGGACCGGCAATTGGGCGAGCCATTATCGTAAATAAAAAAGAATTTGCAGAAAGGCGCCTATACCAGCACCCTGACGTATCCATTTCGAAGATCAAAAATGTGGCTGAAGTCGCTATTGCGGGATTGCAGGGCTATGAATTTATTGCTGAAGGCAAACAAACAAAGCATGTTTTCGGATCAGTCATCATCCATCAAACAATACTATTTGATGATGATTCCTATTTTCTGCTGGTCGGTTTTGCGCCTTTGGACAAAGAAAAACAGTATTTAGAGATATTTCAGCGCGTTTCAAAAACCTTCCGTAAAAAATGATCCGTTCGATAAGTGTAAGCCTTAAAGAGCCTGAGTCTTGTCACAGACTCAGGCTCTTTGTATTTTCAAAACTTGAAAACGATGCCAACTGCGATGTTGACGTTATGTTGGCTTTTATCGAAAAACGGCGCGGTAAATTTCGGTTTGCCTGTGATGAAATCGCGAACTTCGCCGCGAATGGCGAAGACGCTGGCCAGATTCAAATCCACGCCTCCGCCATATTGAAATGCCCAGGTAGTGTTGGCGGTGTCACCTTGAACTGATTGCCCCGTGGACGTTTGCGCGTCGCCGGAATACCGGCCCATTCCCAAACCAGCCGCGATGAAAGGCGAAATCCCTCCATCGGGAAAGAGTTTGACCTTCAATCCTGGCGTGAAAAACAGCGAAGAGTAACTGTTGGGCAAAACAACATTTGTCACCTTGATTTTGGTGCTGGGAGCGCCAGCAATCAGCAGTTCTCCATACAAAGCCGCGACTTTGCCGTCAACGAATCGGCGACCGTAGGTAATTTCGTAAGACACCGCTCCGTCAAACGCGGCTTTGATTGTTTGCACGCCGGTAATTCCTTTGTCGCCGGTTTTCAATCGCCCAACTAGGATCGAAATCTCGCGCTGCTGCGCGCTGGCAGCGACCGCAGTACCAATCAGAACCAGCAGAACCGCGAACAAGTTTCTTGTGCGGATCAACTTCATAGCAGAATCCCTCCCTGATCGTTTTTGGCAACGATCTGTTTATGTTGTCTACAAAGGGGTTATTTGTGACCGGTTGTATCATCAATCGGCGTTCAATTATCATCAGCCCGCTTTCAAATTCAAACTCGAATAAAAACGTAACGCAGGTTTTCCAACCTGCGCGGGTATTTCGCAAAAAACTGTTTGCGCGCCACCCAATGCCTGGGCAGGTTAGAAAACCTGCCCCACATCAATCATCCACAATGTCAAAAATTCGCGTTCTGCCGGACAGTCTTGCCAACAAAATCGCCGCTGGCGAAGTCGTCGAGCGGCCGGCTTCCATCGTCAAAGAGTTGATTGAAAACTCGATTGATGCGGAAGCCAAAAGCATCGAAGTCGCTGTTGAATCCGGCGGACGACGTTTGATCCGCATCGGCGATAACGGCGAAGGCATGTTGCGCGATGATGCGATTCTGGCGTTTGAGCGTCACGCGACCAGCAAGCTGAAAACTGCTGAAGATTTGGAAGCAATTGTCACTCTGGGTTTTCGCGGCGAAGCCCTGGCTTCGATTGCTTCGGTAGCGAAAGTTCGGCTGCGGACGCAAACCGCCAGCGACATTGTCGGCACGGAAGTCGAAATCAGCGGCGGACGAATGCTGAACGTCCGCGACATCGCCTTTACGCAAGGCGCGGAGTTTGAAATCCGCGATCTGTTTTTCAACGTTCCCGCCCGGCGAAAATTCCTGAAATCCGAAGCGACCGAAAGTTTTCACATTGCGAATCTGGTGACGCATTACGCACTGGCGAATCCGCAACTGTCTTTCCGGCTGATGAACAACAACCGAGAAAGCATTCGCACCACGCCAGCCGCTGATTTGCGCGAACGGGCCTATCAGCTTTTTGGCGGCGAATTCATTGGCGGATTGATCGAAGTCGGCGGCGAAGCGGGCGAAATGCGCGTTCGAGGGTTTGTGTCGTCGCCATCGGCTACGCGAACAACCAAAGACAGCCAATACTTTTTCATCAACGGCCGTTACGTCCGCGACAAAGTCATCAGCCGCGCCTTGATCGAAGCCTATCGCGCGATGATTCCTGCGGGCGTGTACCCGTCGGCGATGCTGTTTGTCGAAATGCCGCCGCACGAAGTTGACGTAAACGTACACCCTGCCAAAACCGAAGTTCGCTTTGTTCGCGGCACCATTGTTCACGATCTGATCCGTGATGCCGTGCGCTCTGCCATTGGTTCGTCCAAAGCCGCCGTGACCTTCTTTGCCAAACGTGAGCCTGAACCTGCCACCAAACCACAGGAAGTTTTTCGCTCACACATGTTTGATGAAAAAGCGCCGCAGATTTCCCGCGAAGAATTGCGTTCGGCTTTCCGGCTTCAAGCTCCGCCGCCGATTCCCCAGCAATCCAGAATTGATTTGGGCGGCAATGTCTCAATAGATGCGGAGCAACAGGCAGTTAGCATCGCTGGCGATCGTGAGTTGATTGCCCTTGACGCTGAACCAGTCAGTACCGCGACCGGCAGGGAGCGAGTTGACCTGGAAACGTCCACTGCCGAAGAAGCTCAACGAATCGCCGAGTCGCAAGTTGCAGTCGAACCTGACCCGATGCAGCTTTATGGTCATCGGCTCGGCTGTCTTGGCGCCAAAGCCACTGACTCAACCTCTCAACTCAAACCGGCGCAGAACCTGACGCTGATTGCCGACGAAGTGAATCCGCTGGGTCAAATGCACAACAGCTTTATCATCGCCACAGATCGAACCGGTTTGCTGTTAATTGATCAGCACGTCGCCCACGAACGCATCTTGTTTGAACAGCATTGGAATGCGCTGCGCCGAAAGAAAGTCGAAACGCAGCGATTGTTGATTCCTGAAACCCTGGATTTGTCTCCGGCACAAGCCGCTGTCTTCGATCAGTTGTTGCCGGAACTGGAAGAAAACGGGTTTGAGCTTGGCCGGTTGTCAGGCCGCACCGTCGCCATCAAAGCCGTCCCCGCAATGCTAGGTTCCGGCGTCGCGCGCACATTGTTATTGGAATTGCTGGACGCGATTGAAGATAACCGCAGAGGGTTGTCGCTGGACGAAATCCGCGCAGAAATCGCTGCCAGCCTGGCCTGCCGAGCGGCAATCAAAATCAATATGTCGTTAGCGCCGGAAAAAATGCGTTGGCTGATAGATGAACTGATGAAGAAAGAAAATCCTGCCACTTGCCCGCACGGACGCCCGATCATTTTGCGAATTACCGCCCGCGAAATCGAGAAAGGCTTTCAACGAACTTAAAGCTAAGAATTTCCACCACAAAAAGCTCAAAAGGCACAAAAGAAATCCAAAGACTCTTTTGTGCCTTTTGAGCTTTTTGTGGTTTGCATTTCGGCTGACTTAGCCAATTGCCATCAAACTGCCTGAAGTGCGGAAATACATCACGCCCTGGGAAATTGCAGGCGTGGCCAGGCAGGGTTCGCCCAGATTGTTTTTTGCCAGCACTTCCAGCTTTGGACCGGCTTTTAGGGTGTAAACAACGCCGTCTTCGGTTGGGCAGTAGATTTTGCCGTCCGCCGCCACCAGCGAAGCCGAGCAAACGGCGTCCTGTCCCAGCCGTTCCTCAAACATCTTTTCACCGGTTTTGAAATCAAAACAGCGCAGCAGGCCGTTGTAATTGGCCACGTACAAATAGCCGCCATACATCACGGGCGTGGAAATGTAAGCGCCGCCGTTCGGCACGCTCCAGGCCACGCCATCGTTGCTGGTTGTGCCGTCCGCCAACGAAATGTCGCCCGTCGCCGAAGGGCGAACCGCAAACAGCGGCGTTTTCCCACCGTGAGAATTCGTCAGGACAATCAAGCCATCAGCGACAAACGGCATCGGCACGGGAATGTCTCCGCCACCTTTCAGCCGCCATAGTTCCTTGCCGGTTTCCAGATCGTAGGAAGCAATGTACGGATAGCCGTTGGTGACGATTTGTGTGCGCGTCCCGTCCGAATGAATCAGCGGTGTGCCCCAACTGTTTTCGCATACGCCTTTGCGCGAAGTCCGCCAAAGCTCTTTACCGTCTTTCAAGCTGAGTGCAGCAACAAAAGGGTCTTTCGGATCGTCGCATTGAACCACGATGTGATCTTTGTGAAGCGCCGGAGAACTGCTGAACCCCCACGCAATGCTGCGCCAGGTGACATTGATGCGCCCCAGGTCTTTTTGCCACAGCAGCTTTCCTTTCATATCCATGCAATACAGCCCGTCCGCGCCGAAAAATCCCACCAACCGTTTGCCATCCGTCACAAGCGTTGTGTTGGCATGCGAAGCTTTTTCGTGGCGCACCGTCGAAGGTTTGGCGTCGCGAATCAATTGCTCCCATTTCAGCTTCCCGTTTTTCTTTTCGAAACATTGCACCAGCCAGCGCTGCTCTTCATCGTCTTTTGCGGGTTTCACATCGCCGTACAGCCCGATGCGGAGCGATGGTTTGCCGGATTTCGGAACCGCCGTGGCCATATAGATTCGATCTTTCCAGATGATCGGGCTGGAATGCCCCAGGCCTGGAACTTCCGTGCGCCAGAGCAAACCGTCGAGCTTGCCGGTCGTCGCATCCACGTTCCAGTTGGCGCGAGTCGGAAACCCATCGGCAATTCCCTGCCCGCCTGGACCGCGAAACTGCGGCCAGTTTTGTTCCGGTTTGAACGTCATCGAAGCTGCTGGCACCGCCAGCAGCGAAGTCGCCAGAAATGATCGGCGTGAAAGTGTCATTAAAATTTCTCCTGTGTAGAGCCGAATATTTTTTAGACAGGATTTACAGGATTCGCCACGATGGAGGCTGACGTTGATCTCAGTTAACGCCAATCCTGTTCAATCTTGTGAATCCTGTCTATTTCTCCTGCCTCGATATTGGGTTTCTTTTTAGTTATTTCGCCTTTGCCAGATTGACCACAATGTCCCAATGAAAGCGCACGAACTTGTGCAGTGATTCTTCCAGAATGCGTTCCTGGTCGCTATGCGCACCGAAGCCTTTGGGACCGTCTTCGCTGTCGGTCATTGGGCCGACGCCGTAACACTCAACGCCTTTGGCGCGCAGATAAGCCATGTCAGTCGCGCCAGTGCTCATTGTCGGCAAAGTCACCGCGTTGTAATGCTGTTTGACGGCGGCTTCCACGACGCGAAAAGCCTCAACATCAATTCGCGAAGGTCGCGCGCCGGGTCGTGTATTCCGTTCGTTTCTGGAAACCGTGACCGCTGGGTCACTGATCACCTTACGAATTTCGGCCAGCAGGGTTTCCA
>CAYLJQ010000284.1:0-8424 GCA_964383955.1 uncultured Heliomicrobium sp.
TATCTCTGGGAGAAAGACTATTCAAAAGTAATTCTATTTCCCAGCCCATTACTTTTGGCTTTCTTGATTGACTAAGCCTACGGGTTTGGCTTTTTTAGCCCCCAAAGTTCAGCACCGCTTCCGGCCACTTCCAGACGGCGGGACAAGCTAATGCGAATCAATCCACGCTCGCACAGCCACCCAATTTCCTGCTTTGCTTCAGCTTCATCTAAGTCCTTGTCCCAACCCAACACATTATCAATAATCCATCCTGCCAACCCAATACGTTCGCCGCCGACCGAAACGGCCAATTGCTCTGGGCTATAACGTCCGCTTAATTCAGCCACAATGCCTAATAAAGCCAATCTTTCCAATCCCAATTCCGAGGGCTCTACTTTACTGCTCGCTAGTGTATCAACAATTTTAGTTCTGGTATTAGTTCGCCAGTCTTCTTCCCCGAGCGGCAAAGCAGCTTGACTCATCAGTTTTTTATCAATTTGTTTAGCCAGTTCATAATCCCCTCGTAAGCCACGTGCGGCCTGCAGTTCATAAAGCAGCAGCGTGCAGCTTGCATCGAGAGCTGCATACTCCAACTGAAGCGCAGTTAAAGGGCGGCGGCTCCAGTCACTACGTTGCTCTGCCTTGTCCAATTCGATGCCCAAATAGGTGCCAACTTGTGCTTTCAAGGAACACTTTTTCTCTCCGCTGCGACGGGCTGCCAGCATCGTGTCAAAAATTGGAGACGTACTGATTCCACAATGGCGTGCTAACCGAACAGCATCGTAACTAGCGTTGTGGATGACTTTGGGCATTAATCCTAACTCCAGAGGCACTTTAAGCGCGGTAAGATCAATTCCCGCCAGCGGATCAATAATTGCCACTTGAATCGGCAAAGCCCTTTTGCTTCCCGTTTGGCCTTCGCTCTCACGATAAGCCAATTGAACCAAAGCAATGCGTTCAGCGTCACGATCCCACCAATTGATAGTTTCAATATCCAGCGCGAGCACCGAAACTGAACGAAGTCGTTCGGCGAGCTCGGCAAGTTTATTTTGATCCCCTACATATTCAACCGTTTGATTCACCATTGGCAGCTATCTTCTTTGATCGTTATTGGCCGAGCAAGGCAGCCAAGCACAATTTTCCCTCTGAGCTGTAACCTTTTTTTGCCGGGAATCGTGATGACTGTGAAAATAACTTTTGAGAAGGAGATGACTATGAAAAAGACAGCATTAGTGATCGGCGGCGGCTTAGCCGGATTGACAGCAGCAAGCTTCCTGGCCAAAGCCGGTAGCGAAGTAACTTTAATTGAAAAATCGCAGACCTTTGGCGGGCGAGCAATAACGACAACAAAAAATGGCGTTCATTTCAACTTGGGTCCACACGCACTTTATCGCAGCGGTCAAGCCTTCAAGATTCTGCATGAGCTTGGAATTGAAATCAGCGGCGGTATTCCAAAAGTTGGCGGCACCCTGGCAATTGACGGTGGGCGAAAACACAAACTCCCGGGCGAAGCCTTGTCGTTGATGACCACCAGCTTGTTCGGATTGTCGGCCAAACTGGAAGCCGCACGAATATTAGCTTCATTTCCCAAAATTGATGCTGAAAAGCTCAATCGTCTGACAGTGCGGGAATGGCTGGATAAGGAAATTCGCAATCCAGAGTTGCGGCGATTGCTGCAAGCGTTTTTTCGGCTCGGCACGTATGCCAACGATCCTGAACGCCAAAGCGCAGGATTGGCGCTGGCTCAATTTCAAATGGCGTTAAAAGAGTCAGTGCTTTATGTGGATGGTGGTTGGCAAACGTTGGTGAATGGATTGCGCGCCAAGGCGGAACAAGCAGGCGTGAGAATTCTCTCCGGATCTCGCGTCGCCCAAATCATACAAACTCACACAGGTCGAGTGAGCGGAGTCAGCTTGGCCAACGGTTCTCAGTATTCTGCCGACGTTGTCATCGTTGCCGCCAGCCCACATGAAGCCTATGAATTGTTGGGAGTCGGCCAGCAAACGATACTAGGCGAATGGGCGAAAGCAGCAATTCCGGTCAAAGCTGCCTGCCTGGACGTCGCGCTGGAACGATTGCCAGAGCCGCAAACGACGTTTGTGCTGGGAATTGATCGCCCGCTTTACCTTTCTGTGCATTCAGCGACAGCGAAGCTCGCGCCGGAAGGACACGCCGTGATTCACGTAGCAATGTACCTAGGGTCAGAAAATCCTGCTGATCCAAAAGCCGTCGAACATGAATTGGAAGAATTGCTTGACCTCGTTCAGCCGGGCTGGCAACGGTCGTTGATAGAACGTCGCTTTATGCCAGCCTTGACTGTTGTAAACGCTTTGGCGACAGCCGAACAAGGCGGATTAGCAGGAAGACCAGGGCCAGCAGTTCCCGGCATTGAAGGGTTGTTTGTCGTGGGGGATTGGGTAGGCACAGAGGGCTGGTTGGCAGACGCCAGTATGGCCAGCGGAAAACGGGCGGCGGAATTGGCAGTGGGCGGATCGCGAAAAGCTTCGGCTAAAGCTGCTTGAATCTTCACCGCGAAACATAGCGCGTGGTGAGTAAAACGACTTCCCGCGCGCTATTGCTCGCAGTGCTGACTTACTGCAATTCCCCTGTCGGCACGGACATTTCGACTTCCTGATAATCGCCCGAAACCAGAGTGCCGCTGGGGTGAACGCGGAATTTGGCGACCAACTTCAAATCTGTCCGCAGCGAATGAAAAACGCTGCAATATTTTCCGATGGAAAGGTTTATCGCCCTCGCAAGTTTGTCGGGATTGATGGTGTCGCCCCAGGCGTCAAAAGCAATTCGCACGCTTTCAATATAACGCGGTTCAGTTGCACGTCGGTCGCCGTCGACGACGACTTCCAATTTCTGAAGCGGCGTTTTCACCTTTTCCATAATCACAACCACGTCAATTGCCGAACACGCGCCCAAAGCTTCCATCAAAATTTCAACCGGGCTGGCCCCCGCTTGCCGGTTGCCATCCAGCACCGTTTCAATGCCCGCGGAATTTACAGCCGTGAACGCCTGTCCGCCTGTCCAACTCATTTTCACCGTTACATCACTCATTTTGCCAAATTCTCCTTACTTAATTTCGCCCTTGCCGTTGCAGACCCGGTAAGGCCTTTCGCGGCAACTTCTCGTTCCGCATAGCGGCATTGTACGCGAAGACTGCCACCACCGTAGCCATCTGCACCATATCATCTCTTTGAACGTGGTCAACCGTGTCCATGTTGGAATGGTGAGTGCGCGAATTGTATTCCAGCCGTTCCTGAATGAACTGAAAGGCGGGCAAGGCAAGGGCGTCAAAGGCAATATGATCCGTGCTGCTGACCGTCCGCGGGCCTAGCAAATTCACACCAAGGTCGTTGAGCGGTTCGATCCATTGTTCAAAGATTCGTTTCACGCCCAAGTTGCCCTGCATCCACACACCACGAATCTTTCCGGTTCCGTTATCAATGTTGAAATACGCGGATAGTTTTTCATGCTCCGGCTTCAACTGCATTGTGGTTGGATCGGCAAAATGCTCTTTGGCGTAGGCGCGTGAACCCAGCAAACCTTGCTCTTCCCCGCCCCACAACCCAATGCGAATCGTCCGCCGAGGTTTTGCGCCTACGACTTTCAGAATTCGCAGCGCTTCCATCATCGCCGCAGAGCCAGTGGCATTGTCGGTGGCTCCGGTGGCGGAATGGTGTGAATCGAAGTGCGCGCCGATCAGCACCACTTCATCTTTCAGGTCGGTGCCGGGAATTTCGGCAATCAAGTTAAAACCGTTCTTCGTCGCTTCGTCGTGAAATTGCGCCTGGATATTTAACTCGACTTTAACTGGAACACCTTTTTCCAGAATGCGAATCATGCGGTTGTAATGTTCGACGGCCAGCACGATCGAGGTTGGGACTTTGCCAGCGTTCTGGTCGCGCGTTCCGCCGGATTGTACGAAGATCGTGCCGCCATCCGTACGCTGCGTCTGCCAAGTCATTTCGCTGCCACCGGCAGACGTGTCGCTGTCGCTGCCGCGATCAAAAACGGCTGCAACGCCTTCGGCCAGTAGAAAATCGCGCAACTTGTTTTGAAATCCAGCTTGAGCGCGAAAATCGCCGTCTTCGCCAGCCGCTGCCGCGCCGCGTCTGGCCGCAGGAACCGGCGTCGTCCCGACTTCCTTGATGTCGTCTTCGTTCATTTTCAGAACCAGACGGCCTTCCAGCATTCTCACCGGACGAACTGGTTGCGTCAGAATCACTTTGCCTTTCAGCTTGCCGCGAAACTTTTCAAAATCGGCTTCGGTGCGAATTGGCGCGTAAATCACATCGGCATTGACAACGCCCGCAGTGCCCGGCGTCCACGATTTCGGATACCCGATCAGCGGAGAAACCTGCGGTTCGGTCATGTGCGCGCTGAATCGCACCAGCGACCAGCCTTTGCCAAACGGAAACTCTTCTTCGTGAATGTTCGCCAAGCCCCATTCGTTGAATTTCTTCTGCGCCCATTGGCTGGCCTGCTTGATGGCGGGCGAACCCGTTAGCCGAGGCCCGTAAACGTCCGACAACCAACTGATGTGATCCATCACTTGCGAACGGTTCAAGCCTTCTTCACGAATTTTGGCGATCATCGCGAAATCAAGCTGTTCATCCTGTTTGCCTTGGGCAAGCACAGCAGGCAATGACAGCGCGAACGCCAGCAGAAAAATGACTGCCGGACGAATCTGACGACGGGTGAATTTCATTGTCGGGTCTCCAAAATATGCAGTACGGGGAGCGTGAGCGACCTGAGTATTCTTCCAAATGCCTTTCGCGAAAATCCAGGTCGCTCACGCTCCCCGTACCGTATCAGATTTCAATTGATAAACTTCGTTTCAGTGGTTTCCAGCATTTCCAGTTGCGGTTCTTCTTCGTCAACGCTCCAGATTTCCATCAGTTCGCGCGGAACTTCGGTGACGAAACGTGACGGACGGTGGAGCACAGTTTGCCGCGAACGGTCGCTTTCAACCAGCGGGAAACAGACGTACAACTCATCCTGCGCACGCGTCAGCGCGACGTAAAACAAGCGGCGCTCTTCTTCTTCACCTTCAATGTCGCGCAAACTGCGGCTGGAAGGAAAGCGGCCATCGGCAGCCCAAATCATAAAGACGACGCGCCATTCCAAACCCTTCGCTTGATGAACCGACGAAAGCGCCAATCGCTCGTCTTCATCGCCGCCGCTGATGACGTCTTCGCCAACCGTTGCTCCCGGAGGCGAAAACCGTTCTGTATTCAGCAAAGCAAGCTCGCTCAAAAAAGCATCGGTCGTGTCGTACCGCTGAGCGAAGTTCGCCAGTTGCCGCAAATCCTCTTCGCGCGCGTCGGAGTTTTCGTAATTCGCCTGCAGGTATTCGATGTAACCGCGCGTCAAAACCAGTTCGATTTGTTTGGCGGGATTGTTGATGGTTTCAAGCGCGGTCAGGTCTTTGATAAGTTCGGCGAATTCGCGCCAACCAACCGAAGCTCCCTTCGGCAAAGCCTTGGCAAATTCGTCCGTTCGCATCAAAGCCAATGGTTCTTCGGCGTAAGCCAGCCGCTCCCACACGCGCGAAGCCGTCGCATTGCCAATTTTCGGAATCAACTTCAACACACGCTTCCAGGCAAGTTCATCGCGCGGATTCACGACCAGGCGCAGATATGAAGTCACATCTTTGATATGCGCCTGCTCGAAAAATCGCACGCCGGATCGAATGTCGTAAGGAATGCCACGCCGCGTCAGTTCCAACTGAACTTCCAGCGAATGAAAGTGCGAACGATACAGCACCGCCATTTCGTCCAGCGGCACGCCTTCGTCGCGCAATTCCAGAATACGCGCCGCAACAAACGCGGCCTGTTGTTCAGCATCCCGCGCCGGAATCAGCGCAGGCGTGAAGCCGCGACTTGGCCGTCTGGCTTGCAGATGTTTGGGGAACTGCTGGCGGTTCATCGAAACCGAGGCGTTGGCCAGCATCAGAATTTCCGGCGTCGAGCGATAGTTGTTTTCCAGCTTGAACACTTGCGCGTCGGGATAGCGCTTTTGAAACTCGAAGATGTTTTTGAAGTTCGCGCCGCGCCATCCAAAAATGCTTTGTGCATCGTCGCCCACGACCATCAGGTTGCGATGTTTGGCGGCGACCAGGTCAATGATTTCGGCTTGCAGCGTGTTTGTGTCCTGATATTCGTCCACCAGAATGTGCTGAAACTGTTGCTGGTAAATGGCCGCAATTTCCGGTTTTTCGCTCATCAGCCGTCTCCAGTTCAGCAACAGATCGTCGTAATCCATCGCGTTTCGTTCCAGCTTTCGTTGCTGATAAAGCAGGTCAACGCGCTTGATTTGCTGAGTCAGCATTTCAAAGTGTGGATATTTGGCGACGATCAATTGATCCAGCGGGGTGTCTGTGTTGGTGGCAAAGCTGAACATTTCGCGCAGGACTTCGCCTTTCGGAAAGCGGCGCGCTTTCGTGTCAATCGCGGCTTCGTCAATGCACGAATCAATCAGGTCTTTGGCGTCTTCGGCGTCCAGAATCGAAAAGTTGTTTTCGTAGCCCAAACTGACGGCATGGCGGCGTAACAATCGGTTGGCGATGGAATGAAACGTTCCGCCCCAAACGCGGCGAATGTCGGCAGCCATCAAGCTTTCGACGCGGCCAAGCATTTCGCGCGCGGCTCGATTGGTGAAGGTCACCAGCAAAATGCGGGCAGGCGCGACACCGGCTTCAATCAATCGCGCGACTCGATACGTTGCCACGCGCGTCTTGCCCGAACCCGCTCCGGCGATGACCAGCAGCGGTCCGGCTCCGGCCATCACCACCGCACGCTGTTCATCGTTCAAAGCTTCACGGTAGTTGATCAGCGACTGGCGCGGCGCGTCAGTTTTTATGATGTACTTTTTCATTTTTGAATCGTCACAACCAGCGAATGCGGCACGTTGAGTTCGCCAGTCAGCGTGCCGCACGTCAATTACCGGCTATGACAAAATCGTCAGCAGCGACGCTTGCGCAGCGACTTCGCTTTCATACAGCGCAAACACGCGTTGCTGCAACTGTGCCCGCAAAGCCGCGCAATCTGTCGCCGAAAGCGGAAATCGCTGACTCGCCTGTTTCGCCAGTTCGCCAAGTTCCTGCCAAACAGCGCGCACTTCATCAACCGGGGCTCCGTCGTGGATCAATTCGCGGCGGCGAATGAACAACTCTTTGGCGGCGCGCGTCAACGCAATGTCATCCGGCAAGGCGGCTTCCGCCAATTCACTCCACTGGCGACCGAGCGCCGCATACTGTTGGCCAAGCGCGGTCAATCTGGAATCCTTCAGCGCCAAGCCGGACTCTTGCAAAAACTCCGCAAACAGCGGACGGCACAATCCGCCACCCGTACCGTAGTTTTCGATGCAATCATAAATCCAGGTCAGCCCGCGCCACAGATTCGCGCCGGGTTTGAAAATCGTCTCCCAGGCTTCTTTGTCTTTGGAACCGTGAAGCCGGTTTGCCCAGGTCTTTAACGCGTCTAACTTCCCATTACTTTTCATGCCGGGCAGCGTTGGATGCTGCAAGACTTCGTGGCATCGGTGTAATCCGGCTTGTACCAGTGCTTTCAAATCCAGGCTCGCGCTAGACGGAACGGCGTTCATTGACAACAAACGATGCTTTTGCTTTTTGATGCGAGCGCGGCTGCGCGCCAGATCGGCCAGCGGAATGCTGATCGGAGCATCTGTCAAATCGCCAATCAGCGCCGAACCATCATCGTCATTCACACGATACGCAACGACAACGTGATAACCGCCGCCACTGTATTCTTTGGGCATTGCGCGATGCGGCAGTTCGGCCATATCTACCCAGACGACACAAGGACCATTCGCCAATGCTGAGCGCAATTGCTGTTCAGCGGCTTTGGTTCCGGCGGTTTCCTGAATCACAGGTTTGAAGCCGAATCGTTGCAGCGCTTCGTCAAGGTAAGCCGCATCGTCGTGCCATTGATGCCGTCCAGCCAGAAAAAACGAAGCGTGATCTTCTTTCTGGTAATAAAACGCGAAAACGCCGATGCCTACGCCGCCCGCCAATCCGAACAGCATCGCTTCGCTAAACGGTTCGCCTGTGTGCGGAGCGCGCACGCCGTGATGGGTCAGCAAAACCCGCAGCGCAGTTGTCGCCGGAACATTGCCGGGAAAATGCCAACGCGCTGTCGGATCAAAATTGTTGTTCTGGAAATTACCGATCAAGTGGCGGCGGGCGGTGGCATAACGCTCACCGGTTTTTTGCATGCGGGCGCGGACAAGTTGTTTCAAGTGCTTTTGTGCAGTCATTGTTGATTCTCCTCTACCTGGCCGGACAAACCACAGCCCCGCGCGCTGTAGGCTTCTCCTGCCAAATGATGAGTCGCCAATCAACAAAGTTCTGCCAAGCTCAAGGACATCAATCCCCTTTACCTTCGCGAAGGACGGAACGCGCGGGCATCCGTT
>CAYLJQ010000285.1:0-8421 GCA_964383955.1 uncultured Heliomicrobium sp.
GTGATGTTTGGCGTAATACTCGCGGTCGGCTTCGATTTCTTCTTCAGGCTTCAGACCTTCGCGCTTTTCAAAATAGCCATACAACTGCGTGGAAAAAACGACTTCCAGACCTTGCTTGGCGTATTTGTCGTGGAATTTTGAAATTGCCGGATAGCTGTTGCGACAAGGAATGCACCAGTGCGCAGTGAATTGCAGCAAGGTGACGCGACCTCCGAAATCCAGTTGGTTGGCTTTACTGTCACTGTTGATCCATTGCAGGGCTTTGATTGCGGGCGCGGGTTGGCCGATTTGCGCATAACGTTTAATCGCCGGATCTAACCATTGAACGGCGTTTGGCGTGCCAGCCAATTCAACCGAAGCGGCTTTCAGAATTTCGATGGCTTTGTCGGCTTGCCCGCGATTGGCGTGAACGAGTGCGATGCTTTGGTAAGCACTGGATTTCTCAAGTGCTAGCTGTTTTTGTTCTTCAGCGGGTGATTTGTTGATCAGCGCAACGATCTTTTCGTGATGCTCCAGGTTTTTGGCGTCCATGTCCGCGTAGCTGTAATAGCTTCCGATACGACGATGAGCGGCAAGCTGATGGCGAATCGCTAAACCGGGTAGCGCATCCAGTTGCGCGACGAAATTTTCCGCTTGTCGCAAAACTTCGTCGTTGATGTCCTTGACGCTCAAGGCAACGTTCACGCCTATGATCAATGCAACAGCGCGTTCGTCTGTCGTTAGCGTTGTCATCGCTAGTCGCCGCTTAACCGCCGCACTTGCCAGGTCAGGCTGGCGAGCTGAGGTATACAACTGAGCCAACGCGATCAATTCGCTTTCCTTGGCCGATTCCAGAGTGAATTTTGCAGCGTATTTTTGTGCCAACGCCTGCGCGTCGGTCTGGTACTGACGATAGTTCGGCTTTTCCCCGGCTTTGCGAGCGGCTTCGGCTTGCAAGCGCGGGTAGTTTTGAACTGCCGACACGCATTCGGCTGGCGTTTGCGGTTCGGGTGTTTGCGCGTTGGCCGAAGCGAACGCGAATAAAGCGAAGAGCGAAAGCAAAATCAATTTACGCATGGTGGGCCCCGTAAAAGTAAGTAAGCAGTCGGTTTGTTTACGTAGTTTGGGTGTTTACGAATTCGCCGATCCGAGCAATGGCTTGGCGGCCTTCGGTCAGCATCGGGTAAAAGTAATGCCAAACGTGAATCATCTCCGGCCAGATTTCCAGGTCCGTTTCGACGCCGCTTGCTTTGGCGACTTCGTCCAGCGTGATGGAATCGTCGTAAAACGGTTCTGCGCTGCCGACCTGAATCAGCAACGGCGGCAAGCCTGTCAAATCCCCAAATATAGGCGACGCCAGCGGATGCCTCAGATCCATTTCTTTCATATAAAGTTCGGCGTATCCGGCCAGCCGGTCGCGCGTGGCGATGGCTTCGGCGTTGGCGGTGTAACTTGCGCCGGATACCGTCAAATCAACCCAAGGCGAAATACAAACGCCAGCGGCAGGCAGCGGCAATCCGGCGTCACGCAAACTGAGCATGGTCGCGATGGTCAATCCGCCGCCTGCGGAATCTCCGGCGATGGTGATGCGGTTTGGCGCAAAGCCTTGATCCAGCAGCCAACGATACGTTGCAACGGAATCTTCGACGGCGGCAGGGAAGGGATGCTCCGGCGCCAAGCGGTAATCGAGCGCAAACGCTGTGGAATTCGTTGCTTCGCTGAGCGCGGCAACCAGATGCCTGTGCGAACGCGGCGAACAGAAAATGTATGCTCCGCCGTGCAGGTAAATCAGAACAGAATCAGTTCTGACGCCCTGAGCGTTAACCCATTCGCCTTTGAAGGTTTCTGTGGTTATTGGTTCAACTTTCAGACCTTCGGGCAATGGAAACTGGTTGCCAGCCTCATCGTCAATGCGACGGCGTTCGGCGATGGGAAGCGTTTTGGTTTCGGCCTGGCTGGCGAGCAATACCAGCAAGTTTTGAAGTTCAGTGTGATTCATCTGATGAAAATGGAAAATGAAGCAGCACAATTACCACTGTCGAACGTAGCAATTTTGTGTTTGGTTGAAAGGAATCAGGTAAGAGAAATAGCACGGGCTGGTTTGGCAAAAACGCTGCACACCGAAAAAACATTTTCAGCGATCAGCGAACTTCGACCAAACGATGGCCCTCGTTTAGTAACTTGAGAACCTGCGGCCAGCGTGGCCACCACCATTGCAATAGAGCACGGTTGGTTGCGTTCCCAATGCGAAGCCAAACTATCAGCGGGCTGTCGGGGTCATGTGCTGCACGCACGGCAAAGTCTTCATCTTTTGTCAAAATTATGGCGTCAATGCTTAACGCATAATCCCAAATTGGCCCATCGTCCGCGTTGCGTAAACCGACTTCTTCTACGTGCTGTGCCTCATGTCCCTGTTCGCAGGTCCACCGCGCCAAGGCAGGCGGCAGTTGAGCATCAATCAAGAATTTCACGTAAACCTCATGCCGTGGCTACAACGGCGTGATTCACTTGGGCGGCTGCGTACTCCAGACAGGCGCGTAAGTCCTCAAGTTCCAGATAAGGATAATCCTCAAGAATCTCCTGCTCAGAAGCTCCGGCAGCCAGCATTTCCAACACATCAACGACGCGAATTCGCATGCCGCGAATGCAGGGACGCCCGCCACACTGATTCGGATTGAACGTAATTCGGTCTAAATAGCTTTGCTGGTTCATCTTTTAACTCTGTATCGGTTTACTTCTTAAATGCCTGCCCTTCTAGCAGACAGCATATCAGCCAGAAGGGCAGGCCGTAAAAGCGTCAAAAGATCAGCTTCAACCCGAACTGAATACGACGCGGATCGAAAGCGGATTGGAAGCTGAGCGGTTGGCCCAGTTCGCTGTTGCGGTCGCGGCGGCCTTCCAGCCGGACGGTTCCGGCATTGTAATCCGGTTCGGTCAGTCTGCCGGTGGCGTCAACCGTCGCTGGAATGATGTCGCGGACAGAGGAAAAATTCGTTCGGTTGAACAAATTGACTCCTTCCACCAGGAATTCCAGCCGCGCGGCGCTGTCAGCTTTGAATCGAAATGCTTTGGTAAAACGCATGTCAAAACTGCGGAAGTTCGGCCCAATGCCGGTGTTGCGTCCAATGTAGAAAATGCGGTCGTTGAAGTTTCGAGTATCGGCATTGATATCGGTGCCGGTGACGATGTTAAACGGAATGCCGCTGCGAATGAAAACGATTGGGCTGATCGTAATGTCGCGTGTGACCGGATCTTTCCACGGTGTGCGGAATACGCCGCTGAAGATGAAGTTGTGGCGAATGTCGAACGTAGACAGGCCGCGCTCCAAAAACAGCCGCGTCGGGAACGGCGCATAAAACTGCGATCCGAAATCCGTCACATCATCAATGGTCTTGCTCCAGGTGTAACTGCCCTGGAACGAGAAATTGTTGTTGAACCGTTTGGTCGTCGAAACGGTCATGCCGTGATAGATCGAATTGCCGCGCGAAGTGTACGTGGTCAACTGAGTAATCGTTGGATCAATGGCTTGGTATAACGGGCCAAACAATGCCTGATTGCGCGTTTGCAACGCCAACGCGTTGGCTGCGGTCGGGGTGCATCCCGGCGTTCCGGCTTCACAATAATTTGTCGGAACGGGTTGTTGCAGGTTGACGCCTCGATACATTTGATAGGCGACTTCGACGCTCAGGTCATTGTAAATCTGGCGTTGAAGCCCCAGGTTGGCTTGCACCGAATAATTGGCTTTGTAGTTCGGGTCCAGTTCAAAAACGACACGGCCAGTGGATTTTGGTCCGGTCGAAATTCCCAGCGCAGCCAGATCGTTGGCGTCAATCGCTCCAAAGGGCAATTTGCCTTTCGCCGCGCCAGCCGCCCAGATTGCCGCCGGAGTTTGTGTCGCCGGGAACGCAGGGGAGCGGAAAACCTGATTGATGTAATTGCCGCTGTCGTTCAGGACATTGGTCAAGTACGCAATCTGGTAATACACCGGCGAGTAGAACAACCCGCCACCGCCGCGCAAAATGGTCTTTTTGTCGCCGGTCACGTCCAACGAAAAACCGACGCGCGGTGAAACGTAATGGCCGATGGGAATGGGTTTCGGCTCGCCGTCATAATCGTAACGAATGCCCAAATCCAGAGACAGGCGTTGATTCACACGCCACGAATCCTGAACAAAAAATCCGGCGAAATGCACCCAGTCACTCCAGGTCGCTTTGTTGAATCCCTGGCGATACAGGAAGGGCAGGCCGAAGTTGAAACTTTGCAGCGCGCTCAACTGCGTTCCAGCGAGTAGAGAGTCTCTGACTGAAGCCGTGGCGCAATCGGTCGCGGGACGATTGTTGACGACACAAATGGCACCAATCAGCGAGGCTTGGTCGGCTGGTGAAGGCAGTAATGCCGGGGCAACCGCAAGCACAGGGTAAACGCCGCCAGAGAAAGTCCATTCGCCGTTGAACCACAGTTCATTGGTCACACGGTAATTCACCGGACGGTACGATCCACCGAATTTGATGGAGTGATTGCCTTTAATCCAGGTCATCACGTCTTCCCACTGGAAACGATCCTGGTAGGTTTCAAATGGTGTCGTGAAAGGACGGTTGAAATCGCCGACGCCTGTAATGCGCAGCGCCGAAGTATTGGGCGTGATTGGCGCCGTGACGGCGGAACCGTTCGGCGAAAATTGGACGCGGAATTGATTGACCAGCGATCCGCCAAAGTTGTGCGTCCACGTTACCAGTCCGGAATAATCACGTCCTGTCAGCGTTGTCGTGTAGCTTTGTGATTCGAACGTATCGGTGGTCAATTGGCTGTTGAAGTTGCGCGCCACAGAAAATCGCCCGCTCAAGGTGTCGCTTTGGCCAATGTTCAGGTCAATGCGGGAAATCCAGTTATTCAACCGGTAAGGCGCATTGATGATGCCGTCATTGGCGCGTAACAGGCCAAACCCGCGTGTATTGGTTGTGGCGCTGGTTGTCAGCGCGCCGCGCAGTGTGGCCGCAATGCGTTGCAGGTTGGCATCGGGCAACGCAGAAATGCGCGTCAACAAAGAATTTTGCAACGCTGTCGGTTGCGTTTGCGCAGTAGTTGAAAAGCTTCGGAATCGCGGCAGGTCCAGTTTTTGCCGCTCATAGTTGGTGAAGAAAAACAGTTTGTTTTTGACGATTGGTCCACCCAGCGTGAAGCCCGGATACACCTGTTGCTGGAAAGCGCGCTGGTTCTGGAACGCCGTGGGAATGAATCGTTCTTTGGCGGAAGTTTTATCGGAGCGGAAGTACATGTAAGCGCTTCCATGCAAATCGTTGGTGCCTGATTTGGTCACAACGTTGACCGCCGTGCCCGCCGTGAAGCCGAATTCGGCATTGAACGAATTGCGGTTCACCTGGAATTCCTGAACAGCTTCGGGGCTGATGGCAAACCGAACCTGGCCGCTGCCATATTCATTTTCGCCGCCGTCAACCGTGATCAGGTTGTTGCGACCGTTGCTGCCGCCGATGGAAAACCCCGAACTGCCAAACGTGAAGCGCGTGCCGCCTTGAACGCGCGGCGCACTGGAACTGGAAACGCCCGGCAAGGTAAACACATACGAAGTGAAATCGCGCCCGATGTTCGGAAGGTTTTCAATCTGGCGGCTTTCAATCGTGTTTGATTGCTGGGTTCGCTCGACTTCAATCAACGGCGCTGATGTCGTGACAGTCACTTCATTGGTGACTTTGGCGACATCAAGTTTGATGGAATAGTTCGCTGTCTGGCCGACAGTCAACTGCGAATCCTTGATCAGATACTGGGCAAACCCTTGAGCCTTGATGGAGATTTCATACAGTCCCGGCCGCAACGCCAGGATTTGAAATTCGCCGTCGGTGTTGGTCGTGTCGGAACGTGTTGTGCCTTGATCTATGTTCTTTGCAGTCACCGTGGCTCCGGCGACGGCTGCCCCTTGTTGATCTGTAACTGTTCCTTTGACGGTTGCCGATGACACGTCAGCCTGACCAAACGCAAAAATCGTCGCGGCGCACATCAGAGCCAATGCGGCCATGAAGCGCATAATTGATTGACCCATATCGTCCTCCTGTAGCTGGAAAAGTTTGTATTGACGGATTGAATTGAAAGTTATCCTGCAAAACCCTAAAGCGCGTTCGTTTGTTTTTTTATAGCTTAGTTGAATGTTGAGAAAAGTCCTGCAAAGCGCCTTTACTACGCGGAGTGGGAACAAGCGCAAAATAGTCTTGCCCGAATTGAAAAGCAAGCAATTAAAGAAGGCAGGATTACGACGGTAAATCGTGCGATTTCCGGCGTTTGGCAGGCAGATACACGGCCAGTCCGCAGGCCAGCAAAAACAGCACTGAGCCGATCAAACTGGCTTCGAATTTGAAGACATTTTCAACCGTTGGCGGTGGGATGAAACAAGAAGCAGTTGCCACGCCGATTGCCGCCAGGCCCAGCAAGCTGAGCAAGTTTCGATGGCGATTGGCCCCAGCGTTCAGTTTTCGCCAGGCCAGCAACAGATACACATACGTCACCATCACCAACACAATGGATCCGCTCAACAAGGCGACGTAGGCGTCTTTCAGCGTGGCTCCCCAGGTATTGATGAAAATCAGGACGGTGGCGATCAGCGATTGCGCCAGCAAGGCGACGTAGGGAGTGCCAAAACGCGGATGGACCGCGCCAAAGGCTTTTGGCAAATACCGGTCAATGCCGATGGCAAACGGCACGCGCGCAGGAGCAGCCAGCCAGGCGGCTCCGCAACCCAGCAAACCGATCAGTTCGATCAGCACGACCAAAGCCGCCATCCAGGCAAGGTTTCCTGTTGGTGAAAAGATTGAATTGATCGCTTGCAGGTGGCCATAAATCGGACTTGGATCGTTGACGCCCAGAAAGGCCACGGCGGCAAAGGTCAACAGATAACAAGCAGCCACCGCTGTTCCGCCAACTTTCAACGACCGGGAAATTTCGCGCTGCGGCGTTTCCGCTTCGTCGCTCATCGCCGAACCCAGGTCAAGCCCGACCAGCGCGTTCATCACAAACGGCCACAACGCCAGCGAAGGCCAAAAGCTCAAAGCCGTTGCGTTTGAAGCCGTGGTTTGTCCAGTGGTCAGCTTCCAAACTGCCGCTGCCAGAATCGCAAGGGCTGCTCCCAGCCGTCCGAATGCGCCGATGTTTTGCAGCCACTTGCCTTGCCCAAGCCCGAAAATGTGCAGCGCTGCCGACAGCCACAACGCGGTTCCGGCAATCAAGGTCACCGCCACAGGATTTTTATCCAGCCAGGCTGTGCTTTCGCCGCCCAGCAGCGCAGCCACGGCGACAACAGCCAGAAAAACCGTCGGCACATAAAGAAAGGTGTTAACCCAGTAACACCAGCCGCAAACGAAGCCGTGAAAATCGCCGAGTGCCATTCGCGTCCAGGCATACACGCCGCCTTCGCGCGGATGGCTGGCGGAAAGGTCGCTGATCGCCAGCGCATACGGCAGCAAAAATGTGAAAAGCGCCGCCGCCCAAACGACCAACCCGAACCAACCCAGCGGCAGGCTTTGCGCCAATGTGCTTGGCGTGTAAACGGCAACAATGTTCAGCAGAACCAGATCGCGCAACCGCAATGCGCGCTTCAATTTGGCAGGCGGAGAAGCGGAGGAAGTGGCCGATGAAAAACTCATTGATTGCGTTCGTAGGCCAGAATGAAGAAAGGTTCGTTGTCGAAATTCGCGCCTTGCCGCATCGGCGAATCGAAACGTTTGACCAGATGATAATTTTCCGTGATCCAGCGCATCAATTCCCGGTTGTAATCAGCGCCAAAAATGCGGTCGCGAAATTCCGAAGTGATCAAATTTGCCACCAGCACCAGGGGAACCTGACGCGATCTGATTCGTTCGATGGCGTCAAACTCTTTCTCGTCGGTCAAAAAACCGGGATGTACAATTTCTTCGCGCAGCGGATAGGGCCGCGCCGCCATAAAGTTGATCGTTGTTGCCACAGGCAACGCCAGCACATAGTCGCCGGGTTTGACCCGCTCTTCGGCAAACCGGATTGCTGCCTCGAGCGGCTCGCCGATTTCGGGCAAGGTGATAAAACTGCCGCGAGCCGAACTGACTTCAAAGGTGTTGATTGTGCGAAAGCGCCGCGCGGAATTTACGCCCAAGCCAATTACCAGCACCGCAATCAAACAAACGGCCACGCGGCTGACGTTTAATCGAACTTGTGGCGATGCCAGGAAGACAGGCGCAGCGCGAAACAGGAAATACAAAAACACCACAATCAACGTTGGGATGAAAAACGGCGTGTACGGGCCTGTGGTCGTTACGTTCAGCAACGCGCGCAAAATCGAAAACAGGCTGAACACGGTCAGCGCCAGCAAAATCCGCTGTTCAGTTGAAACTGTTTGGCCGCTTCGCCAGGCTTTCCAGATTCGCCAACCGATGATGCCGATGACTACAGGCAAAGCGAAAATTG